>CAJOGA010000093.1 GCA_905233855.1 uncultured Clostridia bacterium | reverse complement strand
CTTAAAAATTATTTTTCCGGCTCCACTACGCTGTTATAAACAAAGGATTCTATAATTTTCTTAACGTCCTTGTCTTCGTACTGTGCTTTTCCTTCGATATATTTTTTGCTGTAGTCAATAGTTTCCGTATCGATTATAAGGTATCTGTCCGTCGTTTCGGAAATTTCCTCAAGATGCACGTAAATCCAATATCCGCCGAAAGCTTCATAGCCGTAACAATCATAGCCGTTTATTTTGAACTCTTTATAGTCTTCCTGGTTTTCCTTGTCATACTTCTTGTTTTCTTTGAAAGTGGTATCCTCGCAAAGTGATGCACTTATTGTTATGTTCTTTGCTTCATAATCCATATCGACTGTGGCTGCATAGTCTTCATCACGTTCAACCTTGATTCCCGCATTTTCAGGATAGAAGAAATCAACCGAGAACTGTTCGTCTTCCCACGAATCCTCTAAAAGAGTTACTTTAACGCCCTTGGCACCTCCGCACGCTACAAGCGACAAAATCATAATTCCCGCAATCAAACCTGCTAAAATTTTTTTCATTTTACATCTTCCCTTCTTGTTTTATTTATTCCATGCTTTTTCTTCCGCAGCATCTGCACGTCTTGTGTATTCGGCAAGACCGCCCGTCTGTGCATCGGAAATTGCATTCATGTTTTCCATGATTTCCGCTTTCTTTTCGTCTGTCAGGCTTTCCTCGCCGTCCTTTGCTACCTTTACGGCATCCATAGCAGTCTTTACAGCTGCAACGCCTGCCATCAAATCACGTTTTTCTTTTTTATTCATGCCAAAGCTGAACAGACCGTGCTCGTCATCATGCACGCCAAATATATGGTCAAAATGTGCAACCGCGTTATCGGTATAATCAGTTTCGCTTTCCGATGTATGGAATACGACTTTAATCTCACGCTTAACATAAGGGTGAGCTCTTAAACCTTTTTTTGCCTTATCCTGATCGTTTTCGATGTGATCCTGAGCTCCTACAAGACGGATTTTAACGCCGGATTCTTTAAAGACTTCCGGTTTGCCCGGTTCTGTCGGCTTTTCTTTTTCCACATACTTCTCATAGCTCAACACCTGATCGTAGCGGAAAAGCTCGTGATTTTCCTTGTTCTGTGAGTTGTTTCTGTCCATAATTTCAAACATACCGATGTCATCGGCAAAAGAAATTGCCTGCTTTCTGAAAGCTGATGGATATGTATCTCTTTTTGCATCGGCAAAGCATTCCTGATACAGCTTCTCCTGACGGTTCATATACTCGATATGTCCTTCCACTCCTGCTTTATCCATCTCGGAGATGCGTACGTATTTACTGCATTTGCGTTTGCAGTCGCTGCAAACATACTCGCCGCCTTTGATTTTGTCTCGATGCATAACGCCACACTCATTGCCGCAAAGCGTACACACCTGTTTACCGAATTTGTTTTTGAAAAAATCAACCAATCCCATAATTTTGCCTCCTTAAAATATATGTTAATTTTAATTAACAACTCAGTTTATAACATCGCTTTTCTTTATATTTGATAACTATGTCGCCCGACTGCGGGCTTACGCCGTTTGTCTTTTTGAATACAATGCCGATATTATCTCCCTTAACGCCTTGATCCAAAGACTTGCCGAACATCTGTAAATCTACTGCTGTGCCAATTGCGATAATTTTTCCGTTTCTCTCTACCGAAACTTTATCGCCTTTTCGTATAACCCCGTCCGCAATTCTTCCGACAAGAACATATTCTATTGTTGCCGCGTTAATCTCAATTGTGTCAACCGGCATTGAGAACGGTCCGTAAACCTTGACGGCATTTGAAGTTACTTCAGTACCCATACTGTCTTTAATTTTACAGAAAATCCGCTCACCCAAAAGTGTGTTTTCTTTTTCAACAGAAAGCACTAACGCCTCGCTGCTCGCATCCTTTACATAGTCGCCGTTTTCAATTTTTGTCTTCTGATTTCTGTAGCCGTTATAATACCACTCATAGAAATACGGTGCCTCACCGCCTTTCACTTCAACATAAAGCTCAACCTTTCCGCCGTAGCTTTCCGCTTCAGTACCTTCGGGCTGTCTTACGATCTTGAGGGGCTCCGGTAAATAGTTCACAGTTGCCGGGTTAAGGTTATCAGGATTGTCGTCTAATATATCATTCTTTATATCATTCTTGTTATTAATACGTTCCACGGTGTCGCCGTCTTTGGGATCCTCATTTCCGCCGTCTTTGGGATTCTCATTTCCGCCGTCTTTGGGATTCTCGTTTCCGCCGCCTGTAGGATTATCCGTTCCCCCGATTACAGGGCTATCTGTTCCGCTGCCGTCGCCTGACGAACCCGATTTTGCCGTTGTAAATTTTACCCGTTTTGACGTATCCATCATACGGGAGATAATTGCCGCCACTTCGCTTCGTTTGATGTTTGCATCCGGGTTGCAGTTGTGCAGCTCGTCAACGCCTGTCACGATTCCGGCACGGTAGAACTTATACACATAAATTGCGTAAGGCGCATTATTTTTCACATCCAGAATACTTCCGTCAGGAATGTTGTTGATATTCTTGAATGCCTCGTCGGGAAGTGCGTTTGCGAAAATTTCCATGTAGCCGGCTCTGGTTGCGTTTTCGTTATAGTTGTATTCTTTCAGAATGATTTTGTTTTCCTTGCAGTAATCCGCATACGGCTGATACCACGGCTCGCCGTTTGAAAGAGTAACCACGTCGCCGGTGTACACCTGATTCATACAAGCCGCAAGCTTTACAGCCTCTGCATATGTAAGCAAATCGTCGGGCATAAACTCTGTCGGGGTTTTTCCGTTTATAATGCCCGAAGCTACCGCTTTCACAACCTCGTCGTGATACCACGCATCATATGCGACATCAACAAACGGATTGACAAACTCGGGATGACCGCAAACGGTACATACGCCGTCTTCAAAGGTATGTTCGCCTACATTTCTGAGTTCAAAACAAATTTCACATTCCTCGTAATGACAGCTCATATTTGCCATTTTCATAAATTTGTGCTCATGGTCTGCTTCTTCTGCGTTTACAACAGCCGCCACTGACAAAAGCATTGCAAACGCAAGCATAATCGATAATACTTTTTTCATGTTTTTTACCTCTTTTCTTAAATTTTATAAAATTTATGATATGACCTTCGGCATGTTTTTACCGTTTCGGTATTGTTAATATCCTTGTGTAAGAACCGTTCCGGCTGTTCTTATTTTGGCGCCGGTTGCGTCTGTAACTTCACAGCAAATCGATTTCAACCCATTTTTCAATAGTACGAGGTATGGAAACGTGTTTTACGCTCACAGTAAACGTTACGGTATCGGTGTCATAGCCGGTACACGTTCCATCATTTTTCAGGTCATACTTTTTATAGGATCCGTCATATTGTTTTCCTGATATATACCAATTGTACGTGTACGGTTCTGTGCCGCCCTCTACCTTGACGGAGAAGGTCACCTGCTCACCCAGTTTTACACTTTGGCTTTCCGGAAGCTCATTTGCAAAAGCGATACCGGAAGTTGTAATGTTTATGACACTGCTCTCCGCCTTGTTACCGTCAGAGTCTGTGACGATACACTTCGCCTTAAAGGTCGTCGGCTCCTTTTCGCCTCTGTAAAGATAACTCATCAAAAAGCCTTTTGATGTCTGACTG
>CAJOGA010000092.1 GCA_905233855.1 uncultured Clostridia bacterium | reverse complement strand
TATTGAACAGTTCGATATTTTGTCCGGCGTAACTGTCTTGAAATTTGATGTTAAATCGGAAACATTCACCTCCGGAACACTCAGCGATATTCAGGACTCGTTGACATACGGCATCAATGCTTCCAAAGTGCTGATGGAGGTTATCAAAGGCAGGGTAAATTATATTCTGATTTATGAAAACTATAAAGCGTCGGAATAAAAAATATTTCTTTATTTCAAAGGTGGTTTTGACTATATTATGGTATTTTGCATAAACAAAGAAAAAATTGCCAAAGTTATATTGTGGTTCCTTGTGCTTGCATGGATGGTTGTTATATTTTGCTTCTCCGCACAGCCTGCAGAGGTATCTGATAAAACAAGCAAGGAAGTTACAAAAAAGATTGTTAAAACCACCATAGAAATAACGCATATGGATAAAAATAAAGACCTGGACGTAGATGCTTTGGTGAAGAAGCTTGATAGTTTTGTGCGTAAAGCGGCACATGCGTATGTGTTTTTGGTGCTGGGAATACTTGTGTTTTTGCTTACAAAGATATTCAGAGTATCAACGTTTAAAACATTTTTAATTTCGTTTTTTTGTTGTGTTTTGTATGCGTGCAGCGATGAGACACATCAGCTGTTTGTGCACGGACGTGCGTGCCGGTTCAGCGATATTCTGATTGATTCAACCGGTGCTTTGCTTGGCATAGGAATTGCATCTGTATGCTGTTATGCGGTAAAAAAAAAATAAAAAACACTTTAAAAGGGATTGTAACAAAATGAAAGAGAAACGCTTCGGCGTCTGAAAAACATTTTGTTGCAGTCCCTTTTTTCTTTTGAAAAAACGTTAAATAATTGAACAATATTTACACAGGCAATGTGTATTAAAAATGTAATCGTTTACCGATATTTTTTGTGAGAATGTTACAAAAAAATATAGTTTTTTTTGTAATGGTTCTTATATTTACAATAAGCTTTTCTGATGTTAAAATGAATGGGTAAAATAATCATCCGGCAAGATGATCGTTTCAGGAACTTAAAATCTTGCCGGACTGTTCTGGAAAGGATGGTAATGTTATGAACGTGAGGAAAATTACAGCAATCATACTGGCACTTGTTATGACACTGAGTATGATAACCGTCGTTCATGGTGAGAATTTTGAGGGCAAAGCAATACCCGGCTCTCTCATCTTTTATGACGGATTTGACACAAAGGAAACCTGGTCGGCAGGTAACGGTATCGGTCCGTTAACAATAGAATCGGACGCAGAACATTCGTCTTATATGAAGCTTGAGGCGAACGACAATGCCAGCATATTAAAACGTGGGTTTGACGGCATATCTACAGGTAAAGCCGTTATGGAATTTGACATTATGGCAGACAATGAAACCGAAGGAGCCAATAAGTACATATTCTTAACCGACGGTGCAAACGGTCAGTCAATAGTAAGACTGTTTTTCGGAAAAAATAATACCATAACCGCAACAAACAGCGGCGGCGAACTTAATTTAGGTGCGTTTGAGCCGGATATTTGGCATCATGTATCAATGGAAATCGATGTTTCCGAAAAAGCGTACGACATATATTTCGACGGCGAGTTGGTTGGCAATGCAAAGTTCCAAGGCACCGACCCGGCACCGAACCTTAACTATATAACAATACGTGCTGATAAACAAACAGGTTATCTTGCGATTGATAATTTGGCAATATACTATTTAGACGGTAAAGCAGGGGCTATACCTACTCCAAAAATACCTACCAAATATGAAACCATCCAAAGATATCCTACTCCTACACCTCTTCCTACCCAAACGCCTAACATTAAAACAGGTAAGGAAGTAGTATACTATCAGGAAAACTTTGACACATGGCCTGAATGGGTTACCAATGAAAAAGATAAAGCAAAAGACGATACATACGGTAACTATTTGGGTTTAACAGGTTACACAAGATACACTGTACCAATACCTACAGCCATTCGTGAGGGTGAAAATATAACTCTTGAATTTGACTACCGTTCAAACAACAACGGCGTTAATTCAAATAAGTCAATAGCATTAAGAGGTAACGGAACGTCGGTTATAAGCTGTCATTTCAACAGGAACGGCAACGTTAACTCCGACCTTTACACAACATACCGTTTCCACATCGGCGGTGTTAACGTGGAAGCTGAGGGCTTGTGGCATCATTTTAAAGCTGTGCTTAATTCATATACGAAGGAATATACCGTATACGTAGATGATAAAAGATTGTATACCGTTGCACAGTACGATGTTAAAACACCTATGGAGATCACATCTCTTACAATATCTATGGGCGACGGCTGCGGAACGTATGATATTACAAACATTAAGCTGTACGATCCCGACGGTACCGTTCAGCCTGATGAACCTCGTGAGGTTTCAAAGCTGACAGCAAAGGTTTTGGATCATAAATTTGCCGATATGGTCGGCAAACCGAACTCAAAAGGCTCTATCCACTATACCGGACATCCGGCTGAGATTCATGTTTTAACATTAAACTCATTGGGTCTTATAAACGGTTATCCGGACGGCACATTCAAGCCGGACAACACAATAACAAGAGCAGAATTTGCGGCAATCGTATCAAGAGCATTCAAGCTTGAAGATAAGCCTGTAACAACAGAATTTACCGATGTTCCAAGCACTCACTGGGCAACAGGCAACATAGGTGCGGCATACGCAGCCGGCATAATCAACGGTTACGGCGACGGAACATTCGGTCCTGAAGATCCTATCAAG
>CAJOGA010000091.1 GCA_905233855.1 uncultured Clostridia bacterium | reverse complement strand
TTTTTAGTCTTTAAAAGAAATACGCACCATTAGCTCAGCTGGTAGAGCACCTGACTCTTAATCAGGGTGTCCGGGGTTCGAGCCCCCGATGGTGTACCAGAAAAAAGCACTTTATTTGAAGTGCTTTTTTCAACTAAATCCGTCCTTGCGAACGGGTTAAATCTGCTTCACAGATGAAATCACTTCGTGATGAAATCGCCCTTCGGCGGTTAAAAAACGGATTTAATGACATCTCAGGACAAAAGTTCCAAGATGTCATATAGAACGGAGCAGGATATTCATTAACGTATTTGATTTTGTTTGATTTAATATCTTGACATATTTTCATTAATGGTATAGAATATGGGTGTATACTTGTGTTTGGTATATTTGCCGGAGTTATGAGAAGAAAAACAAAAATCTGGCTTACTGTGCTTTTGATTGTTTTGGTATGCGTGGCTTGTGTTGCGTATACACAAAGGGACAATATAAGTGCTTTTATAGATTCGTTTCGGTATTCTCAGGAGGAAGTGATAAATAAGCTTGAGGAGAACAAAGAATCCATCCAAAAATTTGTAGACGAAACTCCGGAAGTTACTGTGCGTGATTTAACCGAACAAGAAGCTCAGGCGTTGAACGACGGAGAACTGACGGAAGAAGATGCGGTAAAAATTCTGACAGGACAATCGGAAAAATCAAATAGCGATGCTTCAGAAAACGGTTCTGACCAAAATACGGGTGTTGTATCGGGAAAAGATACCGCAAACGGTACGGACAAGGATTCTAATCAAATTGTTTCCGAGGCAATAGCAAAGCTATACGTTCAAAAGAGTGCTTATTTGAGTAAGCTTGATGCTATAGAGGCAACAGTAAGACAACAATATATCGATTTGCCTAAAGAAGAAAGGAAGGGCGCAAAGCAGAGGTTTTTGTCAGCGTATCTGCCACAGGTTGCGGCATGGGAGTCTCAGTGCGACTCTGTAGTATACGGAATTCTGGACGAAATAACCGTGGCGTTGAAAAATGCGGGGCAAGACACGGATATTGTAAAGAAGCTTGAGGAAGCTTATTTAAATGAAAAGAAACTTAAAAAAACATATTTTATAAATAGATACATGGACTAAATATATCATAAAGGAGCGGTTAAAATGAAAAAGAAATTTAAGAAATTGATTGGACTTGTTGTAGCAAGTATAATGTTGATTTCTACGGTTTCAACAGTATTCGCCGCGTCGGTTTCTGATTTTTCTGATTTTCCGACAGGCTGGTCTAAAGAAGCTATGGAAGCTGCGGTAAACAACGGCTTGCTGATAGGCTATGAAGACAGTACTGTAAGGCCGAAGGCTAATTTGACAAGAGCTGAAATGGCAACGATAATCACTCGTTCCTTCGGTGCAAAGACGACAGCCGACATATCAAAATACACCGATGTAAGTTCTTCGGATTGGTTTTATGACAGCATTGCAAAGGTGGTAAAAATGGGGGCCATGCAGGGCGTAAGCGATACTGAGATGAACCCTAGAAGCCCTATGACGAGAGAAGAAGTTTTTACTGCAATTGCAAGAGTTCTGGTGTTGTCAAGCGACAATTCGGATCCACTTAATAAATTTCCCGACAAGGGTAGTATATCATCGTGGGCTGTATCCGGCATGGCCGCTTTAACGGAAAGGGGCTATATAAACGGCGACGAAAAGAGTTATGTAAACCCGAAAGCATACATGACGCGTGAAGAATTTGCACAATTTATGCATAATGCGATCAGAACATACATTTCAACCCCGGGTACATATACCGCAAATATGACCGGTATCACTGTAATCCGTGAGGGTGAAGTTACGTTAAAGGGTTTAACGAACACGAGCGACGTTGTTGTCGGTGACGGCGTTCTTACAGGGAATATTTATATTACAGATACAAACATTGAAGCCAGACTCCTTGCAAGAGGCGGAACAATCACACTTACGAACGTAACGCTCGGAGACAAGGTTGTAGTTAATAATGTAAATGGTATAACACACTTTAACAACTACCGTTCAGAACCGATATTCAGCAACATTGTTGAGAACACGCAAGCAACCTTCTTGACGGAAATAATCCCTCCTGTCGGACCCGGCGGTAGCAGTAGCTCGGGAGGCGGTTCCAACAAAACCAAGCAGTATGTTATCACGTTCAGAGTAGACGGTGTTGATTATGATACCGTTACAGTCAAAAACGGTGTGCCGAATCATATCCCAACCGATCCTGAAAAAGTAGGCTATACTTTTGACGGTTGGTACGACAGCAACGGTAATAAAGTTACAGATTTTTCATGATTTCACAGTAAACGCTAAGTTTACATTAAAAGAATACAAGGTAGTATACAAAGACGTAACATTCACAGATGCAACATACGCAGCAGATACAGAGTATACTTATACTATCGAAAACATAATAGCACTTGCACCTGCCGATAAGGTAACAGCACCTGCAGGCAAGCATTTCACTCATTGGAAAGATGCAACCGGCACACAGGTTAACGCACTCACAGTAACGGCAGAAACACCTGATGTATTGAATTTGTATCCGAACTTTGAAGATGATGCAGTGCCGCCGGTACAGTATACCGTAACATTTAAGGTTGACGGAACACAGATCGGAACGGTAACATACAGTAACGGTGCAATAACCGGCGGAGCAATTCCTGCCGATCCTGAAAAAGTAGGTTACACGTTCGACGGCTGGTATGATTCAAACGATAACAAGGTAACTGATTTTTCAACGTATACAAGTGATTTCACAGTAAACGCTAAGTTTACATTAAAAGAATACAAGGTAGTATACAAAGACGTAACATTCACAGATGCAACATACGCAGCAGATACAGAGTA
>CAJOGA010000090.1 GCA_905233855.1 uncultured Clostridia bacterium | reverse complement strand
CAAATATCCATATTTATCAATGGACCATTTGAAAATGGGGTTAATACGTAGCGGAAATACTGAACTTACACCGTTAAGTGACGATACAGACCTGACCGCCTATTTATGGCCTATTGTTCGTGAAATAATAAAGACCGCCATTGAAAACAATCAGAATCTTATTATTGAAGGCTGCTATATTCCTTTTGATTGGTCAAATGACTTTGATAAAGAATACCTAAAGGATATCAAGTACTATTGCCTCGTAATGAGTGAAAATTATATACGAAAGCATTTCTCAGATATTCAAAAGTATGGGAATATCATTGAAAAACGACTAAATGACGAGTGGTGTACTTTGGAGAATGTGATAGAAGATAACAGACAAGTTTTGAAACTTGCTCAATTGCATAATGTAAATTTTTTGCTTATTGATGACCATTACGAAATATCTCTTGCTCTATAATTACCTTGTGGATAAAATTAGGGTAAGGCGGCGCCTTCTCTACGTTACTTTCTATAAATGAGGACTATAATCCCTCTTTCCTTCCGTTTTTCAAAAATGAATGCAGTGTATAAATATCCGCATCAACTATTATCTAGGACAGAAAGTTATAAAATAGGAAAAGGCACGGAGAAAATCCGTGCCTTTTTCGTGCGTTTTATCACAGCCTCAATCACGCTTAAATATATCTCTTGTATAAACTTTGTCGGCAACATCGTCAAGCAATGAATCGTAGCGATTGGCGATTATTGTTTGGGACTTGGCTTTGAATTCGTCAAGATCATTTACCACTTCGCTGCCGAAGAAGGTGCTTCCGTTTTCAAGCGTCGGCTCGTATATTATAATTGTTGCACCCTTTGCTTTAATACGTTTCATAACGCCTTGTATTGAGCTTTGGCGGAAGTTATCGGAATTGCTTTTCATTGTCAGACGATACACACCGACAACAACAGTTTTTTCCTTTTTCTCGTTCCAGTCTTCACTTGCTTCATATGCACCCGAAAGCTCCAGCACACGGTCTGCTATAAAATCCTTTCTTGTACGGTTTGACTGCACTATTGCCGACATTATGTCCTGCGGCACATCATTGTAATTTGCAAGGAGCTGTTTTGTGTCTTTAGGCAGACAGTAACCGCCGTAACCGAAGGACGGATTGTTATAGTGAGTACCGATACGGGGATCAAGACCTACACCGTCTATAATATCTTTTGTGTTTAAGTTTCTCATTTCCGCATAAGTATCAAGCTCGTTAAAAAACGATACTCTGAGTGCAAGATATGTGTTTGCAAACAGCTTCACCGCTTCGGCTTCCGTAAAGCCCATAAATAATGTGTCGATATTTTCCTTTATTGCACCCTCCTGCAAAAGATTGGCAAATGTGTGTGATGCATTTAAAAGCTTTTCATCGTTTAAGTCTGTTCCGACAATTATACGGCTTGGATACAGATTGTCGTAAAGTGCTTTGCTCTCACGCAAAAACTCAGGACTGAATATTATATTTTTACTGCCTGTTTTTTCACGGATTTGTTTGGTGTAACCCACAGGTATTGTTGATTTTATTACTATTGTCGCATTTTTATTGTATTTCATAACCAAATCAATAACCGACTCGACAGCAGAGGTGTCAAAGAAATTTTTCTTGCTGTCATAGTTTGTGGGTGCGGCAACAATTACAAAATCCGCATCTTTATAAGCAGATTCCGCGTCAAGCGTTGCCGTTAAGTCAAGAGTCTTTTCAGCCAGATATTTTTCTATATACTCATCCTGAATGGGCGATTTTTTTCTGTTTATCAGATCTACTTTTTCCTGTATAATGTCAACCGCTTTTACGGTGTGGTGCTGTGCCAGAAGGACAGCCATCGAAAGACCAACATATCCTGTTCCCGCTACTGCTATTTTCATAAATAATACTCCTTATACCATTGTGCAAATTTTTTCAAACCCTCGCGAAGTGTTGTTGTCGGACGGTAACCGAAATCACGCTCAAGTGCTTTTGTGTCGGCATACGTAACGGGTACATCGCCCGGCTGCATAGGCACAAGCTCTTTGTGTGCGTCAAAATCGTAATTTTCAGGCAACACTCCTGCGTTTATAAGCTCCTGGCTTAATATGTCCACAAATTCGAGCAGATTTTCAGGTCTGCCGCCGCCGATATTATATATTGCGTACGGCGGCAAAGGCAATCCGTCATCGCCGTTTTTAAGTGCCGGAGGCTTGTCCATAACACGCATAACGCCTGTCTCTTTCGCAGTTGCCATAGTTGAATATTTTTATTGTTTCGCCTTTGAGCAGCTTGTTTGTAAAGCCGAAGTATGCCATATCGGGTCTGCCCATCGGACCGTATACGGTGAAGAAACGCAGCCCTGTTGTGGGTATGTTGTAAAGCTTGGAATAACAATGTGCCATCAGCTCGTTTGACTTCTTTGTTGCCGCATAAAGACTTACCGGATTATCCACCATGTCGTCGGTAGAAAACGGTATTTTTTTGTTGGCACCGTAAACCGAGCTTGAGGATGCATACACCAAATGAGATACGCTGTGATGTCTGCACGCTTCCAGAATATTGAAAAATCCTGTTATATTTGAATTGATATATGCCTGAGGATTTTCTATACTGTAACGCACGCCGGCTTGAGCCGCAAGGTTTACAACAATATTAAAATTATAATCGTCAAACAGCTTATCCACCGCCTGTTTGTCCGATATATCCATCTTTATGAAGGTGAAGTTTTCATATTGTTCAAGCATACAAAGACGGTCTTTTTTAAGATTCACGTCATAGTAATCATTGCAGTTATCAACGCCTATGACGGTTTTTCCCGTTTGCAGGAGTCTTTTTGTCAGAAATGCACCGATAAACCCTGCCGCACCTGTTACCAATATATTGCTCATCTTAACCACCTTTTTGTTATTATGATATAAATATCTTACTTTGAGTATAACACACAAAAAACCTTTTTTCAATACACTCTATGTGTCGATTTTTCCTTTGAACGATAATGGTAATTACAGTTAATGAAGATGTTGGCTCTGCTCACTAATGAAATTAAGTCGCCATCCGTTCCCAATCAGCTCCGTAGGGGAGACTTTCATTAGCGAAGCGGCATCATTCATTAAAAAAGCCGAACGGTTCAGATGCAATTATTTTAAAAAACGCACTAAGCGATTTTTCACCGTACCTCTTCCTTATTCACTATTACTTATTACTTCCAAAAATCGGCAAGATTTTAAGTGAGGAGTGAAGGGGTAATAAGTAAAAATCGGCAAGCTTCTTACGAACCTTGCCGATTTTTGGAGCTGAGAAAGGGAGTCGAACCCTCGACCTATTGATTACGAATCAATCGCTCTGCCAACTGAGCTATCCCAGCATGTTTTTTTCAACAGTACCATTTTACAAGGTTAATGTGTAATTGTCAAGTGTTCGTTTTCATTTAATCTTAACTTTATTATGATTTGTCTTCAATAATGCATTTGTTTATTAAAAACACCTTTACAAAATTAACGCATTAATGTAAAATACAGTAAAGGAGAAAAATTTAACGATTTCATTAACTTTAAGTTACTTATCACAGAAAAAGTGTTGAAATGGGTTTTCCTTGTATTGGTAGCCCTGTCGGCACTGGGTACGGTTATAGCCATTATAGCTTCCTGGATAAGCGCCTTTCGAATTATCCGCTACAGCTTTGGCTCATTTATCGGTTCGTTTATAGGAATGCCGATTCTTTTTATCATTGGCTTTGCTATCGGTATTGTTTTATTGCGGATCGGATTTGAATCACTGTTGGTTCGTTTCCTTATCTATCGCGAAACAAAAGAGTTAAACGACAAAACCGAATAATAAAACTCTTTAGCTGAAGAGCCAAGCATATTGTGCTTGGCTCTTCGGTTTTTGTTACTGCACCTATTTGAAAAGTCTGTATACGTTTATATGAGTATCGCCGTTAATCTCATCGTGTTTTGCAAACTTTATGGTAGGATCGCTTGACGTATGGTCTTCATTTATATTGAATTTTATATTCTCACCATATACAAATTCGTCCTCTTGCAATTCTATGTACGGATTTAATGTGTAGTCTCCGTTCATAAAGTCTTCTGTTCTTGGATCGATGAAGAATTTAATTCCGAATCTTCCGTCTTTGCCTTTTAATCTGCCGTCATTAGCGGACATTCTTACAGGTTCATCGTCTATGAACAACGCTACGCCGTAATCTCTTATTTCCAGTGCGGATTTAATCATAGTTACAAACACAGTATATGTATTCACTGTAACGGCTCCGGCATTTTCGTTTGCTTTATATTGCATTGTACTTTTTGTAACTTCGGTCGAGGTGAATTGTTCTATTATATCATTAGCATCAATAGCGGTGATTTTTATGTTATCATATGTATACCACCCTGAACGGGCAATTTTGAAGGTGTTGTTGAAGGATTCCGCC
>CAJOGA010000089.1 GCA_905233855.1 uncultured Clostridia bacterium | reverse complement strand
ACATTTCCGCTGCCGCCGCGTTTTGACAGAGTTATAATGCAGCCAAAATGCGGCTGCAGATGCTGCATATCAAAACGGTTCAACAAATCGTCTTTGTCGGATGCATGTGCCGTGGCAATAACGTTAACGCCACTGTATATGGCGTTTTGCACCGCTGATATATCGCTGCTTTTGCCAAGCTCGTCTACTGCTATAACCTGCGGAGACATGTTTCGCAAAAGTATATTTATGCCTATATCTTTAGGAGAGTTATCCAGAACATCGGTGTTCATTCCGATGTTAAATCCGGGCACAGAATTATTTAATGCGGCTATTTCGCTTTTTTCGTCGACAATTCCGACTTTAATGCCGCTGTCGGAAATGGCACGTACAATATCGCGGAGCAGGGTTGTTTTGCCACATTGCGGCGGAGAGATTATAAGAGTGTTTCTGACGTTGTTGCCGCATAATATTTTTGGCAAAACATCGTCCGAACAACCCGGTATTTCTTTTGCAAAGCGATAATTTAAGCTGTGTATGTTTTTTATAAAATCTATGCCGTTGCCGTCAGACACCGCTGTGCCGCATATGCCGACACGGTGTCCGCCGGGCAGGGTTATGTAGCCCTGACTTATCTGGTTTTGCAGGGCATACACAGAACTGTCGGTTATTAAAGACACGGCTTCGGCTATGTCTTCGGGACGTATGCACCGGCAACGGGAGGGATTATTACACAAAGTATTGCCGGACAAAAACGCCGCTTTGTCCCGGAAGATAAGCTGTACGGGATTGTTAACGCGAAGACGTATTTCCTCTAAAGAGTCAAAGGCTATGTTGTACATACTTGCACGTATACATTTTGGCAGATAGGCTATTAGAGTGTTTGATGTGTGTGTTTCAAAACAGTTTATGATGTTCATTAAGAAAACTCCTTCTTTTGCATTTGACGGTTGGGCGTGGGTTCATAGTCGGTATTCCGGTAGTCATAATCGACCAGTATTATGTCGTCGCCGACCTGCACTATTTTGTGCCAGCTGATTATGTAGTCGTTGTTTTTGCCGAATATGCCCATAAATTTGTTGTTACACGGTACTATGATGGCATCTATCGAGCCTTTTTCAAAATTTATATCAACGTCGTACACAAAGCCCAGCCTTGCACCGTCTTTTATATTAATAACTTCTTTTTGACGCAGTTCACCGGCTCTGAGCAAGGTTATCAACTCCCAATAAAAAAAGCATATACAAAAGCGGTTTAAATCACTTTTGTATATGCTTATTAATTAAAGCCGTATTATATTACTGTTTTTTTACCGAACTGTGTATATAGGATTTGAGAATGCCGCAATATTGCCCGGTGCCACAACAAGAGAAGTGTCAACCAAAAAGTCGGTATAGAAGGTCATTCCGTCATAGAGAATTGTTTCGTTTTCCGCTGTCAACACACCCGGAAAAGCGTCCTTGTACATTACATTTTTGCCGTCTGCGTTTGACACTTCACATTTAACTCTTGTTACAAATGCAAATCCGTTGTTTGCCACAAGTGAAGGCAGATGTGTGAACTTTAATTTAACTCCTGTTTTTGTTTCGACAGCGTCGGCATAGCTTTTTAAAGCACTTGCAAACAAAACGCTGTAGTCGTTTGCGATGGAATACATCTTTTTAGGCGATGTGCCAACGCTTCCGTCCAGTGCAGACATTTCGGTGAACGGTACTGTATACAGCTCGGAAGGCACGTCTTTAAGCACATTTGTAAAGAAGACAGCGTTTTGCGGATACTTGCCCGCATCGCTTTCCAATTTTGCAAGATACTGAATAAAATCACCGCCGGCGTTTTGCTCGTTCGTTGTTACAACCTGCAAGCCGTAAAGATCGTTTATTTGCAAAAGTATTGCCGCAATTTCTTTTAATGTGGCGGCTTTGTCCGGTTTAATAGTGCCGCCGGCATACAGCTGAATGCCGTTTTGATATCCTAATGCGGTATAATTAGGTGCAGACGGAGCATTGCTTTCGTCTATGTCGGTATATGTCGGGGTTTCGCCGCTTGCGGACAAGTGCGTCAAAGGGTTGGACGATAACGCGAACATCAGCATTGCAACGGCGTCGGCGTTTGTTGCCGGAGCGGCATCAAAATCAGCGTTGTTTTTGTCGTCGCCTAAACAGTATCTTGTCATTATTGCCGTGTTTGCCGCGTTTTTGCCCGAGAAAGACGGAGACAGTCTGCGAATGGCAGAGTATGTCAGGGTAACCTCGTTAGACGCAAATTTTAAAGCGGCTGTTGCCAGATCGCCGTTTGTTATTGTTGCGTCCGGCGAATATTGAATGTCTTTAAAATATGCCACAGAATTGAATATCTTTTCTAAAATTTCAGGCGAAACGGTGTCCGCAAAATTTATCTGTGCAGATTGAGGGTTGATGCTTCTTGCCTTTATTATAAGTGCCGATACTTCCGCACGGGAGATGGGATCGCTTAAACGCAGGTCAAGACCGTCGCTGCCTATCATGACGCCGTAAGCGTATATCCACGCTATAGCGTCTTTGTTGATGGAAGCGGCATCTGCCTGATTTGTGATAACCGACGGCACGATTATGCCTGTAGGCATGCCGGCACGTTTCCACAACAATTCCACGGTATCACCGCGGGACATAGGCACACTTGGATAGAAGTTGTTATTTGCATCGCCGTCCAAGCCGGAGGTCATTATATATTCATAACCCCAATGAGACTCAGGAACATCTGCAAACGGCTCTGTTCTTGTTTGCGGACCTTTACCTATCATTTTAACAAATTCGGCACGGGTAACCATTTTATTAGGTTCAAACATACCGTTTTCGTTGCCGTT
>CAJOGA010000088.1 GCA_905233855.1 uncultured Clostridia bacterium | reverse complement strand
CCGGGCGAATCAAAGACTATATCGGTAGAGTTTGACGAGTCAAAATTAAACGGCGGCAACCCTGTATTTGAGATTGAAGGCTGGAACGTAAACGACGGCGTTATTAAACTGTCTGATACTGTAGCTAACACAATAAACGCATCTGCCGACGGTACGACATTTGCAATATCTCTGACAGGCGAAACCGACAAGGGCACGGTTTATGTGGCTGTTTACGATGCAGACGGCATTATGACAGCGGTAAAATCATATCCTGCCGAAGAATATAAAGAGATTACCCTTGATGCCGAAACAGGCTCTTACGCAAAAATAATGTGGTGGAATTACATGCAGCCGATGTGTTATTTCAAGAAAATTCCGCTTAAATAATTTTAAAAACAGGGAGGGTGCAAATGCCCTCCCTTACATATAATAATGGCACGTAATAATGGTTGCGAAAAAGGAAGTTAAATTTTGCCAAAACGAATTCGTCGGCGTACGCAGGTACGGTAGAGTTCGTTTTGACAAAAAGCAAGCAAAGGTACAGCTTTTTAAAAAGATGTGTAATTATAATCACGGTCAAATAAAGTTTAGTTATTCTTCAAAATAAAAAATTTTATGTTTTTTTGCTTGCGGTTAAACGACTTTTTCGACGGCCAAAAGGCACGGTTTTTTAAACCGTGCCTTTACTTGTTTTCCGTCAAAACTGTTGACGTTTTTATTATTTTTCAAACGGATTTCCACATTCCGGACAGAATTTAGGCGGATTTGCCGCATCTTTTATTTCAAAACCGCATTTAGAGCATTTTATGGTGCCGCTTGGCTTTGATTTACCGCATTCGGAACAGAACTTTCCTTTATTCACCGTTCCGCATGCACAAGTCCATGTGTCTTCCGGCTGAGGTTGCGGTTTGCCGCATTCCGAGCAGAATTTGCCCGTATTGCCTGTTTTGCCGCAGCTGCATGTCCAGCCGTCTTGTTGCTGTTGTTGAGGCTGTTGTTGCTGTTGTTGCTGACCCATAGCAAACAGATTAGCCGCATTTGAGCCTGCGTTCTGAGCCATATTCATGCCAAAGAATCCGCCCATTGCACCCATGCCGCCCTGGTTTTTTGCGGCATCCTGCATAGCCTGTGCCTGAGCACCCGACAGATGGGCAGCAGCCATTGTAGGATCTCTTAAAACGGCGTTTCTCTGAATTTCCTTTATCATATCCTCGTCTTCTTTGGATGCTGTTACCGAAGACACGCCAAACGCTACGATTTCAAGACCTCTTCTGTCTCTCCACTGTTCTGAAAGGACATCGTTCAATGCGGTGGAAAGCTCCATAGTATGACCCGGCAACGCACTGTATCTGATTCCCATTTCGGATATTTTTGCAAAAGCCGGCTGAAGTGCCGTTAACAGCTCTGTTTTCAGCTGTCCGTCTATGGTTTCCTTTTCATAGACGTTCTCTACGTTTCCGCAAACGTTTGTGTAGAACAGGAGAGGGTTTGTGATTTTGTATGAATATTCGCCATGACATCTTATAGCGATATCTATATCCAATCCTATGTTTTTATCCACAACGCGGAACGGCACCGGATTAGGGGTTCCGTATTTATTGTTTACAATTTCCTTTGTGTTGAAATAGTACACACGCTGATCCTTGCCGGTATCACCGCCAAAGGTGAAACGTTTACCTATCTGAGAAAACACTTTTTTGATGTTTTCGCCCAAACCGCCGTAAAATACGCTCGGCTCGGTTGATGTGTCGTACACAAATTCGCCCGGTTCCGCACAAACCTCAACAATTTTGCCCGACTCAACTATAATCATACACTGTCCGTCGTTTACCGATATAACGGAACCGTTTGAAATAATGTTGTCGTCGCCTTTTCTGTTAGAGCTTCTGCCGCCTGTTCTTTTTTCACCTTTAGCGGCAAGAACATCGGATCCAAGCGATTCGCAATAGAAAAACTCACGCCATTGATCCGCCAGAACGCCGCCGAGTGCACCTGCACCTGCTTTTAAAAGACCCATAATTATTACTCCCTTCAGAATATGATTCTTATTTAAATTATATTAATATTCATCTGCACTGTCAATTATTAATAACTTCCGCCGCCTCCGCCATGACTTCTGCCGCTTGAGGAGGTATGACTTGAGCCGCCCGAGCCTGAAGAGGATTCTTTTCTTGTTCTTGTAACATGACTGTACATAAACAAATCTTTTGAATCGGTTACCTTCATACTGCCCGGCTGCACATAATTTTCAGCATACATCTGTTTGTTTGCCGTTTTCATTTTTGAAACCTGCACGCTCATTGCAATAAACGCGATAACCGCAGAAATCAAAATACCGATAAAAATAGGCATAGCCATCTTTTTAGGCGGTTTTTTATCATATATCTCTCCGTTTTCCGCCATGGTCAATATCTCGTCGGCCTTATCGGCATAAGCAGATAACGCTTCGTAGTAGTTGTTTTCTTTTAAATAAGGAAGAACCGAACTTTTAAGATATTCAATCCCGTTATCGGTAAAATATTCCTCACACAGTCCGTGTGTGGTAAACCAATACTCTCTCGGATCTTTACTTATGTATAACAGTATGCCGTCGTCGTCTTTGCCGATACCGTAGAAATAATAGTCGTACAAATCATCTGCAGACTCCATTGCGGTATCGAGCCACATTTCCTCGTCTATATAGGCAGCAACGTCCACGCCGTGTTTTTCTCTTAAAGCGTCGAATTTATCTGTAAGCGTGTCCAACTCGTCCTCCGACAGGGTGTCGGTATAATCAAAAACCGATACACGGAATACGTTCGACTCTGTCATAGCCAGGCCGTTTTGAATACGCTCCACATTTTCAACAATACTCTGACAGCCCTTGTAAAAGCTGATTTCTTCAGCTTTGTCTCCCGCAATATTGAC
>CAJOGA010000087.1 GCA_905233855.1 uncultured Clostridia bacterium | reverse complement strand
TGGCAGTTTTGAAAAGCAAGAGTAACGATGCCGTATGCAATAATAGCAATTACAACAATCTTGTAAGCAACACTCAAATAAGTCGCAATACCGTTTAAGAATAATAGCGAAACTTCCTGCACGACTCCATTTGCTTTTTGTCCAAAGAATGGCAGGAAGAAGAACATCAAAGCACTAATATCCAAAAGACCAAAGACAAGACTCCGCGAATGCTTTTCTTTTTGTCTGTTATCTTCTTCCGCAATACTCAGAACCTCGTTACTTGAAAGAAGTTCATCTATCGTTACCGAAAAATACTTTGCTATCTCTTTAAGAGAATCTATACTCGGATATCCTCTGCCCGATTCCCATTTTGAAATTGCCGTACGGGATACATACAGAGCTTCTGCAAGCTCCTCCTGCGTCAGGCCTTTTTGTTTTCTTAAGTTCTGTAATTTTTCATGAAATTCCATAACACGCTCTCTTTCGTGCATTTGCTATCTACAATATAAAATAACAGATACATGCTAAACATTTCCATATTCAAGATTTGCACCTAATCCAATCATCCAGGAAACGCATCTGCTCCTCGGTATGAAACCAATGCTCTCCGTTTTTCATTACAGTAAGATGTGCATGATGTTTTCGTGAAAATTCGGTAATTGTTTCGTATGTGGTAAGATGATCCTTATCGCCATACAAAATGTCAGTCGGTACACTCCATTTTATCAGGTGTTCTCTCACATACGACAAATATTCCCATGATAATTCTTCGCCATCCGTTTGAATGATGCCTTTTTCTTGTAGTTCCGATTCCGTAATATTAGCCCGTAGCATCATATCCAAAATCAGCTTTTCCATATCTACAATCGGCGAAATAAAATATGCTTTCCATACTAACTCATCAATACACGCATTCATACAGAAAAATGCTCCGATACTGTTAGCAATTAGAATCACTCTGCCATACCTTGCTTTTAAGGATTTGGCCGTCTCTTTTATTTCCGTTTTTATTTCCCATGGCGTATCACTCTTGTAATCAAGACCGACCACATCACAGGAAGGAAACAACGGCTTATAGTGTTCTGCTTCAGCCGCACTGCCGCCCTTTCCGTGTACATATAAAACGACATTCATGCGTTCTCACCGCCTTCTTTTAATGTCCTCTGTGCTTTTCTTTGCGTTTTTGCTGTTTTAAGTCAAACTGCCTCTCTCGTTCGGCTTCTTTTTGCTCTTTGCTGATGAGTTTGCGTTCAGTTTTCATTTCCTCATACTGCTTTCTTAAAGCCTGCTGCGACTTTGTTCCGATGCCGTTATTTTCAATCATTTTCTTTGCGTTTCGCAGGCGCCTTTTCGGACTATCCGCTTTTTGCTTTTGCTCTGTTTTTATAGGGCGGCTAAATTGCAGTTTATTGTAATGTGACATAAGAAAATCATATATTTGGGCATCGGTAGGCTCTGCGCCGAATGTAACCTTGCATACAGACAACTTGTCACCTTCAAGCCGTTCAAATATGCCTACCCAAAACGGATCGTCAAAAAGCACTGTAAATTTTGATTTATTTAACGGTTCCATTGACTATTTCTGCGTACTGTGCTTCCGGTATCATAGGTGTTCCGATTTCGTCAAGTAGCTTTTCGCTTATAATTCCGCTCTCTGCATACTGCCGTCCTGCTTCTTTTATCAGCGCAAGGCGCGGTACAGTTACCTCCGCCGCCTCAGGCGCATTAAACATAGGACTTTCGGGAATTGTAATAATCGTGTGATTATTCGGAAAACACAGCTTAAACTGTGCCACCGCAGGCTCAAAATTATGCTTGCTGTTCGGGAAGCCGCAGCCGCAAATCATCACATATCGAAGGTGCGAAAAATCCGCCTGTCCGACATGTTCGTACCTGTCGCCAACTTTTTGCATCGCCATAGAGGACAGTGGCAATGTGCGGTCAAGCAGTGCTTTTAAGGACGCAGGCATACCATAGCAGTAAAGCGGAAAATTAAAAATCAAAAGGTCACTTTTTAGTATTTCTTCTAAAATTTCACTCATATCGTCGTTATGTCTACATTCGCCGCCGTTTCGCATACACGAAAAACAGCCCGTGCAGTATTCGATGTGTTTATCAATCGCATGGATTGTATGTACCTCTTGCGGTGATACCTCGTTCATTCCCTCTAAAAAGGCGCAGGTTATTTGCATAGTGTCGCTTTTTTCTCTTTTCGGACTTCCGTTTAACACAAGTATTTTCATTGTTTTATTCTCCTTGATTAATTGATGATTTTAAGTTATGGAGTGCTTCACCATTGTTTTTGATGATCATTCCTACTTTTTCACAAGTTTTCATTTTATCACAGTCCCCGCAGGTCTTAAAACGCCCCATGGCGCACTGCCTTATGGGACATAGCGATTCACAGTAAGGCGTTTTCACACCGTCTATCCGACACCCCACACAGTTTATCATGTCGGGGGTAATGGTTACGCCGTTCATCGCCGACCAATTTTTTGCAACCTCGTCACGCAACTTGTAATCATTGTTGATTGTTGCGATGCGTGCCTCGCAAACCTCGCAATCAAGTCCGCAGTAAGCTATAAAATCTTTCATTTATTTTCTTCTCCTTGTAACGCTTTTTATATTGTTAATCTCATTTTGTAAATTCATAAGAAATTTGCCTGCGTGAGCTCCGTCCATCTGTGTATGATGGAACCATTTCTTTGTTTCATCATTATCATCGCCTGAATCATTATGTCCAAAAGCAAGTCCAAGACACATACCTACGCCCATTCCTATCGGCATCCACAGCCCCATATTATGTGTTGATGCTCCGATAGCAGTTCCTACGGAAATTCCGAGGCACATACCAATTGCCAGACCTGATGTGCTTTTATTATTCTTGTTATTATCCTTCATAGGTTTCTTTTTTATTCCCAAAACAGCCCACCTGATAAACGGTATTCTTGACATTATTTCCCAAAGAATTATTCCGCCTGCAAAACCGCATATTAAAACAATTAAATATATTAAAACAGGCGGTAAATCAGCATACTTTGTAAGCAGATAAGCGCTTGCGGAAAGGGGAAGATAGTGAAAAACATACAAGCCGTAACTGCGTTTTGTCATAAATGCCGAAAACCCTGTTTTGCGGTTATACCATTTGTAGCTGCTTCCCAAAACAGCAAGGCAGGCACTCCAAGCATAAGCAATTGCGGGTATACTGTTAAATGTCGGATTTTCAGCGTAATTATCCCCAAAATGCGTATAAAGATAAACAACTGCCAAGACAACGGACAATATAATGAGCGGAATATTCCACCTACTGATTCTTT
>CAJOGA010000086.1 GCA_905233855.1 uncultured Clostridia bacterium | reverse complement strand
AAAACGCCTCATCTCCAATACTTGTTACGCTGTCGGGTATAGTGATTGAGGTAAGACCATCGCAACCGGCAAACGCACTATAGCCAATACTCGTTACGCCGTTTTCAATAATAACTTTTTTTATTGATGAACGCAAGTTGTACCAAGGAGACGATGTCGACCAAGTATAATCATACATATCCCCAGTGCCGCTTATTGTAAGCGTGCCGTCATTATCAAGCGTCCAGGTAAGATTATCGCCGCACGTGCCGCTTGAAGCCGCGTTTGCCGTATAGTTAAATATTATATTTGCATTTAAAAGATAATCGTTATCCCATCCGATTTTAATTTCATCCCAATCATCTTCACTTCCGCCATAATATACATCGGTAAGGCTGCTGCAATTGTAAAACGCATAACCGCCAATACTTGTTACGCTGTCAGGTATGGTGATTGAGGTAAGGCTGCTGCAACCGTAAAACGCACCATCGCCAATACTTGTTACGCTGTCGGGTATTATGATTGATGTAAGGCTGCTAAAACGCCTCATCTCCAATACTTGTTACGCTGTCGGGTATAGTGATTGAGGTAAGACCATCGCAACCGGCAAACGCACTATAGCCAATACTCGTTACGCTGTCAGGTATGGTGATTGAAGTAAGTCCTGTACATTCTTCAAACGCACTCTCGCCAATACTTGTTACACTGTCAGGTATAGTGATTGATGTAAGGCTGCTGCAATTGGAAAACGCCCTATCGCCAATACTTGTTACGCCGTTTTCAACAATAACTTTTTTTATTGATGAACTCAAGCTGTACCAAGGCGCATCAGAAGCATACGAATAGTTTGTCATATCACCGGTGCCGCTTATTGTAAGCGTGCCGCTGTCATCAAGCGTCCAGGTAAGATTATCGCCGCACGTGCCGCTTGAAGCCGCATTTGCCGTAATCGGCAATACCGTTACCGCAGTCAACAGCATACATAAAACCAATGTCAGGCTTAAAAGTCTTTTTTTCATTTGTAATCCACTCCAGAATTTCAATTATAAACAGTTGCATTTTAACACATAAGTATCACTTCGTCAACATATTTCAATACTGCGTTCTAAGTAACATAATATGCATACACCCCCCTATTGATTCTGTGAAAGCAGGGCAAACAGTCGCTTTTTTCAGACGGCAAAAAAGGCAGAAACGCTTTTTTCGTTCCTGCCTTTAAAATTACCGTCTTTATCAGAGCACATTAAAACCTGTCTTTAACCGTCAGCAAAAGTGCTGAATTGGACACCACCAGCACCGACGACAAATTGTGTACCAACGCACCTGTTACCGGAGTCAGCAGACCGAGCGTGCTGAGCAGTACAGCTATAAAGTTTATCGACATTGACAATGTAATATTGCCCTTTATTCTTGTCATAACCTTTTTTGCAAGCCCCACAAGACCGGGCATTCTTAAAATATCGCTGCCCATCAGAGCAATATCCGCCGTTTCAATGGCTATATCGCTGCCTAAAGCACCCATCGCCACCGAGCAGTTTGCCGCCGCAAGCGACGGAGCGTCATTAACGCCGTCTCCCACCATACACACAGTTTTGCCGTGTTGTTTTAACTCCTCAATACAACGGAGTTTGTCGTCCGGCATTAAAGAGTGTTTCACCTTTTGTACTCCTGATGTCTGTGCTACAGAAAGTGCCGTTTGCTCGTTGTCGCCGGTGAGCATTATTGTGTCTATATCCATATTGTTTATCGCTCTTACGGCCGCAGGCGTGTCTTTACGCAAAACGTCCGATAACGCTATTATGCCGGCAAGCACGTCATCAACACACACCGCAACAACCGTCTTGCCGCATACAAGCAGCTCCTTTGCGTCCGCCTCGGCTTTTGATGTGTCGATACCACTGCTTTCAAGCCCTGTCCAGCGGCTTACAAGTACCTTTTTACCGTCAACTGTTGCTTCAACACCGATACCTACAAGAGATGTTGTCTGCTCCGGCTCGGATATTTGTGCGTCATAACCTTTTATAATAGCCTTGGCTATAGGATGCTCCGAATATTTTTCCGCCGCAGCTGCCAACGCAAGCATGGCCTTTTCGTCCATGCCGTATGCAAATGTGTCGGATATTTCTATCTGTCCTTCTGTTAATGTGCCTGTTTTGTCGAACGCCATAACGTCAACCTTGGCAAGCTCCTCAAGTGCCGCACCGCTTTTTATAAGCACACCGCGTTTTGCCGCATTACCAAGTCCTGCGGCAACTGCCGTCGGCGTCGCCAATGCAAGCGAGCACGGACAAAACACAACCAGTACCGTAACGCCGCGTATAACAGCGTCCAATACCGATATATGGAACAAAAAATATGAAACAACAGCAACAACAAAAGCCAAAATAATTGCCGAAGGCACAATGTATCCCGCCCATTTGTCGGCAAGACGCGATATTGGGGCTTTTTTGCCTTCTGCCTCTTCAACAAGGCTTATCAGCTTTGAGACAGCCATATCTTTTGCAAGCTTGGTAACACGTATTTCAACAGCACCCGATTTATTCCATGTTCCGCCAAACACCTCATCGCCCTCGGCTTTATCCACAGGCAAAGACTCACCCGTCATAGACGACTGATCTACCGCCGTTTTTCCGCTTATTATAACGCCGTCTGCCGAAATCATGTTGTTTGGTTTAACAACAACAATATCGCCGATTTTTATATCGTCCACCTTTGTCAGCACAAGACTGTCGCCGTTTTTTACATACGCCGTTTTAGGGGCTATGGTTACCAGTCTTTCTATGCCTGCACGCGATTTACGCACGGTGTAGTCTTCTATCATGCCGCCGAGCGTCATCAAAAAGGCAATTTCACCTGCGGCAAATATATAGCTTTCGTGGTGATGCATCTCTACATGCCCCATGTTAAACATCAAAAACATTTCCAAAGCCACCGCCGCTATCATGGCAACGCTTATCAAAAGCCCCGACGTTATTTTGCGGTTTTTGAAAAGATTTTTAAATCCGGCTTTAACTATCGGTACGCCGCAGAGCAACAGTGCCAACCATGCCGGGTCAATATAATGAAAAATTTTAACACCAAACCTCTGTGCCGGATTGATAAAGCTTATAATCAGCGATATAATCGACACTATCAGAACAATATACTGCGTCTTCACCGACGAAGGTTTTTCTCCTCCGCAGCATGACGCAGAGGCTTGTTTATGTTCGTGCTCCGCACCACAGCAGCAGGAGCATTTTGCAGCTTCGTTATGATCGTTATGATCGTGATGGTCGTGTTCGCAACAACTCATAAAAAAACTCCTTCCGTTTAGATATATTTATCCAACAAATTGGCGAAACGTTCAAGAACATCGGCTTCGCCATGCTCCACGCCGTCTTTAACACAGTGGTTTAAATGGTTTTTCAGCATCATTTTTGCAAGCTTTGTTACCGAGCCTTCCACCGCCGAAAGCTGCAGCAACACCTCTTCGCAAGGCTTGCCGTCGGCAACCATTTGCCTTATACCTTTAATGTGTCCTTCTATTGATGCAAGACGTGTGTCTATAGATTTATTATCATATGCAGCCATTTTTATTCTTCCCTTTCGCATTTTGTTGATAATATTCCCACCCC
>CAJOGA010000085.1 GCA_905233855.1 uncultured Clostridia bacterium | reverse complement strand
TTGTTGTTTGCTCTCCATTCTCTGAAATAAGCAAGGCGTTCCTCTCTTGCTATTTCTTCAATAGATTTCTGCTGTTTATTATTCAATAAATCAACTCCTTTTTATTTCTTTTTCGTTTTCTCTTGACAGACTGTCTTAATTAGCGTATAATCTAATTAGATAGATTGATATCATTTCTATCTAATATGATTATAACATAGAGAAAAAGCAAAAACGAAAATAAGAACATTAGATAATATTGGATAAAATAAAATCCGAATTATCACATCTGATAGGAGTGTAGAGAGATGGAATTAAAAGAAATATTGTCCGAAAGGCTTGAAACATTGATAGAAAAGAAAAAAGATGAAAATCATCAAAACTCAATACCAAAACAAGCGGACGGAATAGGTATTCCTTATCCAACCTTTGTAAAATACATAAATGGTAAAGCTGAATGTCCTGCAAGTAACATTATTAAAATAGCACGATATTATGGAGTATCAACTGATTATCTTCTTGGTTTAAGTAAAGCGAAGACAAAGGATATTGAAGTTGCAAGTATTTGTGATTATACAGGTCTTTCAGAACAGTCAATAACCAACCTCAACAGATACAAGAAATATCTTGACACTATTGATTTTATTGATACAATTATTGGAAACACTAACATTTTCACAAACCTATCACACTATGCAATCGGATATTTTGAGAGTTTACGCCGTTGTAAAGAATTAAAAGAAAAATATCCTAACCACCTTATAGAAAATCCGCATTTGCATTTACCCTCCAACCCTGAAACATTTACCATTGATGAAAAGCACGAAGAAGAGGAAAGAGAGTTGCACGCCATTTACGCAAATGAGATTGATAATGTTCAACCGTTGCAGTTATATAAATTACAAAACTTTTTTATGGATTTTATAAAAGAATATGGTGAAGCGTTATTAAAGGACGGTGCAGAAAATGGCTAATATTCAAGAGAGAAGAAACAAGGACGGCAAGCTGATTTCTTTTTCAATTCGTGTTCATCGTGGGCGTGGAGCGGACGGGAAGCAACTCAAACCATATACCGCAACATTTGATGTGCTGCCGACTTGGACAGAAAAAACAGCACGCAAAAAAGCGGAAGCCTTTGCAAGCGTATTTGAAAAGGAATGTCGGGACGGAATAAAAGCAGATAACCGCCAACGCTTTGACGGTTACTGTGATTATGTTATAGGTTTGAAAGAACAAAGGGGCGTGAAGCATTCAACCATTGTCAGATACAAAGAATTGACAACAAGAATATATCCCGTTATAGGTCATATAAAGCTCTGTGATTTGCGTGTAGACCATTTAAATGATTTATATACATCTTTGTCCGCTGACGGCTTAAATAAAAAAACAGGCGGTAAATTATCGACTAAAACCATAATCGAACATCACCGTCTGATTTCAACTGTATTAGAGCAAGCATTTAAAGAAAGACTTATTGTTTTTAATGTATCAAGACAAGCGGAATTGCCTCGAATAGAAAAGAAAGATGTAAACTATTTTCAACCGGAGCAGATAGAAGCTATAAGAAACGCCCTTGAAAATGAACCGCCAAAATGGAAAATGCTTGTACATCTGTTATTGATAACAGGTGCAAGGCGTGGGGAAATTCTCGGTCTTAAATGGGATAAAGTAGATTTTGACAAAAACCGCATATACATCTGCAACAGCGTTTTATATTCACCTGACAGAGGCATATATGAAGATACGCCAAAAACCGAACAGTCAAAGAGATTTATTACTTTGCCGATTGAAACAATAAACGCATTAAAAGCATACAAGCAATATCAAGCACAGGAATTTATCAGGAATGGCTTTTCGTATAAATCAAACAGCTTTGTGTTTTCACAGATTGACAGCGTAACAGATTACCTCAAAAAGTTTTCTAAAAAATATAATCTGCCTCACATCAACGCTCACGCATTCCGTCATACTATGGCAAGTATGCTATACTTTAACGGAGTTGACAGCGTTTCCATTTCAAAAAGATTAGGTCACGCACAAGTCAGTACAACTGCAAATATATACGCTCATATCATTGAAGAAGCAGACCAAAAGAATGCAGATATTTTATCTGATATTTTTCTCAAAAAAGCGTGATTTTTTATCTTGAGTTGAATTATTGTTGAATTATTTGCTTGTTTTCAGCAAAAAGAAAAAACCTTGTATCTGCCGAAAGTGGCTTAAATACAAGGTTTTTTAATGGGTGCAGGGACAGGATTTGAACCTGCGACCTCCGGGTTATGAGCCCGACGAGCTACCAAACTGCTCTACCCTGCGTCATTTTTGATTGCTGAGTTAGTATATCAATGTCAACCACAATATTAATGTTTTTAAAAATTTTATCAAATTTTTCACTTAATGATTTTTTACGCAAACATCCTGTCTTGCGAATAAAAATATTGACCAATTAAAATAATAGTAATATAATATTGGAGAATATTAACTGCAAAGGATGATACAATATGCGTGATTACAATGTTGAGCTGAAAAACAGAATAGAATTTATACAAAACCTGCTTAAAGCATCGGGCACGAATGCAATCGTGTACGGCAACAGCGGCGGTAAAGACAGTGCGTTGGTAGGCATACTCTGCAAAAAGGCTTGCGATAATACTCTGGGCGTTATGATGCCGTGTCAGTCCAAGCGTAACTTTGGCGAGGACATGCAGGACGGCGAGGCGGTCGCGAAACAGTTTGGCATAGAAACCGTAACAGTAGATTTATCAAGTGTAAAGACGGCTGTGTGCGACAATGTGAACCCTGTTTGCACCATATCGGATCAGGCACTTGCAAACATCGCACCAAGATTGAGAATGACAACATTATATGCTATTGCACAAACACGCTCCGCACTTGTTGCCGGCACAGGTAACCGCAGCGAGGCATACATGGGCTATTTCACAAAATGGGGCGACGGCGCATACGATTTTAACCCGATAGCAGATCTTACCGTTACCGAAATATATGAATTTTTGAAATTTTTAAACGCACCTGAGAACATAATAAAGAAGGCACCGTCCGCCGGACTGTTTGAAGGTCAGACCGACGAATCCGAAATGGGCGTAACATATAAAGCCATAGACGACTATATCCTGCACGGAACAGGCTCCGAACATGACATAAAAATCATTGAATCGGCACACAAACGCAGTGAACACAAGCGTGTTCCGTCGGTACAATATAAATAATGACATTTCCGTGCCGTTGACATGCCGGCATCGGTTTAAAGCGCTATATTTAGTTAAATCGACTATTGCATAAATGAAAAACTTGTTTTATAATATATAAGCGTGAATTTTTATAAACAAAGTTATTAATTTTAATCACAATAAAAATTGATAAATACTACGAAAGGGGACTAACCTTATTATGATGTATTCAGCAGAGGTTAATGAAATGACGTGCCTTAAAAAAGGTGCAAATCATGGTCCTGCACCTATTCCCGAAGAAGGAAAATGGGTACAGGCAAAAGAAATAAAAGATATTTCAGGTTTAACACACGGTATCGGCTGGTGTGCACCTCAACAGGGAGCATGTAAGCTTACTTTGAATGTTAAAGAGGGCGTTATACAGGAGGCATTGGTTGAAACAGTCGGTTGCTCAGGTATGACTCACTCCGCAGCAATGGCATCGGAAATATTGCCGGGCAAAACTATTTTGGAAGCATTGAACACAGACCTTGTTTGCGACGCTATAAACACAGCAATGCGTGAATTGTTCCTGCAAATAGTGTACGGCAGAACTCAAACCGCCTTCTCTGATGACGGTTTACCTATCGGTGCAGGCTTGGAAGACTTGGGCAAAGGCTTAAGAAGCCAGGTTGGAACAATGTTCGGAACCCTTGCAAAAGGACCGAGATATCTGGAAATGGCAGAAGGCTATGTTACAAAAATGGCTGTTGATAAAGACGATCTTGTTATAGGCTATGAGTTTGTTCACCTCGGAAAAATGATGGAAATGATCAGAAAAGGCATGGACGCCAATGAGGCTCTTAAAAAAGCTACAGGTCGTTACGGCAGGGTTGATGAAGCTGTTAAGCTTATCGATCCTCGTCATGAATAATTGAGGGGAGGGCAAATAATTATGGCATTATTTGAAAGCTATGAAAGAAGAATAGATAAAATAAATGCTGCTCTTAATGCAAACGGTATTGCATCTATAGAAGAAGCAGAAAAAATTTGTAAAGACAAAGGCGTAGACCCGTACACAATAACAAAGAACGTTCAGCCTATATGCTTTGAAAATGCATGTTGGGCATACGTTGTCGGTGCTGCAATAGCAATTAAAAAAGGCTTGACAAAAGCTGCCGATATTGCCGAAGCAATCGGTATAGGTTTGCAGGCTTTCTGTATACCGGGTTCTGTTGCCGAAGACAGAAAAGTCGGCTTGGGACACGGTAATCTTGCCGCAATGTTATTGAGAGAGGAAACAAAATGTTTTGCATTTTTGGCAGGACATGAGTCTTTTGCGGCTGCAGAAGGTGCTATCGGTATAGCAAACTCCGCAAACAAAGTAAGAAAAGAACCTTTGCAGGTTATACTCAACGGTCTCGGTAAAGACGCTGCACAGATAATTTCAAGAATAAACGGTTTCACATACGTTCAGACAAAGTTCGACTATTATACCGGCGAGCTTGCAATAGTTAAAGAAATTGCATATTCAAACGGCGACAGAGCAAAAGTGCGTTGCTACGGTGCCGACGACGTTCGTGAAGGCGTTGCAATCATGCACAAAGAAAACGTTGATGTTTCAATAACAGGTAACTCAACCAACCCTACACGTTTCCAGCACCCTGTTGCAGGCACATACAAAAAAGAGTGTATAGACATGGGTAAAAAATACTTCTCCGTTGCATCCGGCGGCGGTACCGGCAGAACATTGCATCCTGATAACATGGCTGCAGGCCCTGCTTCATACGGTATGACAGATACAATGGGAAGAATGCATTCCGACGCACAGTTCGCAGGTTCATCCTCCGTTCCGGCTCACGTTGAAATGATGGGCTTTTTGGGAATGGGCAACAACCCTATGGTTGGTGCAACCGTTGCTGTTGCTGTTGCTGTTGAAGAAGCTTGCAAATAATAAACAATTAAATGATAATGGCACGGATAAAATCCGTGCCATTGTTTTTTTATCTTCTGTTCTTCGTCTTAACGTACCACAAATGTATATTATTGTACGGGTTATTGACGGTAGGCTTTACAAGACCGTCAATTTTAAAATCGTATATCAGCGATGCCTCGGCAAAATATATCGGCACAAACGGCACATCATCGGTAAACAAGTTCGCTATATCGGCATACGCCCGTTTTACTCCTTCACTGTTCGACGCGGTCTTTGCATCAAGCAGGTATCTGTCCATTTCATCGCTGCCATATGTGAAATAATTGCCCGAAGACCCCAGCAAAAACGAAAGATCCATGTTCTGTGCCATGGATATATCGCCCACAAACACGTCAAAATCCTT
>CAJOGA010000084.1 GCA_905233855.1 uncultured Clostridia bacterium | reverse complement strand
AGAATTCGGCATGGGCTTTGATGTAGCAAAAAACCGCGGTTCAGCCGTACACGACGAAATTTATTACGCAAACAACGCCTACACAAGAAAGACCAACAATGCCGGCGGAATAGAGGGCGGCATGAGCAACGGCGAAGACATCATAGTGCGTGCGGCAATGAAGCCTATCCCTACACTATACACACCGCTCAATACGGTCAATATAGACACAAAAGAGCAGAACAAGGCAAGCGTGGAACGTTCCGACGTATGTGCCGTTCCGGCATGTGCAGTGGTGTGTGAAGCGGCTGTCGCATTTGAGCTTGCAAAAGCGTTTTTGGAAAAATTCGGCGGCGACTGTGTGGCAGATATAACAGCCAGCTTTGAAGCGTACAAAGCAAGACTGGAAAGAAAATAAAAAAGACAAACTGATGGCACAGTTTTTGAAAAACTGTGCCATTTTTATATGCATAATTTATATTTTGAAGAGTAAGGGTTCCACGCCCTCCCGAATTGTCTTTCATCATAATTAACATGTATGCGGACACGGCATTTTACGAAACGGTGCGGCATAAGCCGCTGTAAAATATATCACAGCATCTTTTTCATAAACGCATCAAAATTGCCCCATAATATCTTTTCGCATATCATGCTGTTGTAATGCTTTTCCAAAGCGTCGGCAATCTTATAAAAATCCTGCACGCCTTCAATCCCTTCCGGCAAATATTCCACTCCGTCAAGATCTGCGCCCAATCCTATACAGTTTTCTCCGCCCAGCTCCAGAAACCTGTCCGCATGCCTTAATATATCGTCTATCGACGCCTTCTGCGAATCGTTCAGGAAATCAGGATATAAATTCAACCCCACATATCCGCCCATGTCCCTGAGCAGATAAAACTGTTCGTCGGTTAAGTTGCGTCTGTGTGAACAAATTGATTTTGAATTGGAATGTGAAGCCATAACCGGACGCTTGCTGTGCTCAATAACATCATAAAACGTCTTTACGGATGAATGAGACACATCTGCAATTATCCCCAGTTCATTCATAAGCGATAATGCCGCTTGCCCGAAGTCGGTCAGACCGCCGTCGTTTTCATCACCTATGCCCGAAGCAAGCTTGTTTGACCCGTTCCAAGTAAGCGTTATTATACGGAAGCCATTGTCATAAAGCATTTGTATATCGTCGGTACTCTGCACAAGGTCTGCTCCCTCCAAAGCAATCATTCCCGCAACTCTGCCGGATTTTATCGCCATATCCACTTCATCGCCGTTACAACATATCGCAATTTTATCGGCATTGCGTGCTACCTGTTTTTTTAATTCAGCCAACACCTGCATGCATTTTGTGCGACATTCGTTTCCGTATTCAGGGTCCGAAAACACGGCAAACACCTGCATATATCCGCTGTAACGCATGGCACGCTCCAAATCAAAATGCAGATTATTTGAAACAAGACTTATTTTATCCGATAAAAGGCTTGCGGTGTCGCAATGTGTGTCATACACCGTAATGTTTTTCATAAATTCAAACGCTCCTTATTAAAAAATCAAAGTGTAAACGCACTTTCAATATAGTTTATATCCGTTATTTCGTATTTGTTACCCGTTTTTTTATATATCACTTCGGCAACATCGAAACGAAACATGGTTGTGGGGCTGTATTTTTGTATATACGAAAGTGCGGTATTTATCATATGCTGCTGTTTTGTGTGATTCACTGCCTGACAAGGCCGTGCAAATTTACTGCTTGCACGCGTTTTAACCTCAACAAACGATGTACACCCGTCTTTTTCCGCAACAATATCTATCTCACCGTACGGTGAGTAATAGTTTCGCCGCACTATGACGCAGCCCTTGTTTTTCAGATACTCGCAAACCGCATCTTCTCCGGCATTTCCTACAGCACGGTTATTTTCAGCCATTTAAGCACCGCCTTTTTTACAGACACAAAGCAACAGATTGTCTGATTATTTTGAAAGAATTTTTGTCAGAAAGGTTTTACGGTGAATATCGCACGGGCCGTACTGCTTCAACATATCGCAATGCAGCTTGGTGCCGTAACCTTTATGTTTTTCAAAAAAGTACTGCGGATACAATTTTGCCTGCTCGCACATATATCTGTCCCTTGCCACTTTAGCCAATATAGATGCCGCCGCTATAGACGCACTTGTTGCGTCGCCTTTTACAACGGTTTCGTATTCACGGTTCATCCCACGCATTTGGTTGCCGTCTATCAGAACATAGTCCGGCTGTATTTTCAAATTATCCACCGCCGTATTCATAGCTTTAAGAGTAGCTGTCAGAATATCTGTATTGTCTATTTCCTGTGCATCTATGCACGCTATATGCCACGCAACCGCTTTTTGACATATAACGTCAAACAATTCTTCACGTTTCTTTGCCGACAGCTTTTTTGAATCGTTCACACCCTCTATGTACACATCCGGATCTAATATTACCGCGGCGGCATACACGCTTCCCGCAAGCGGTCCGCGTCCTGCCTCATCCACTCCCGCAATCAGCTTATAGCCTTTACTCCACAGCCTTTTTTCATGCAACAGCATATCCGTATTATCTTTCATAAAACATTGCCTCATTTCTTAATTCTGTTAACAGGGCACACCTTCATACATATACCGCACACAACGCCTCTGCCGATATGTTGAAACTTTGCTTTCATGTATTCGCTGCACGCCTGTGCCGACACTATCTCTTCACGTGTTGCACCTTCGTGCCACGCATTACCGGTTATCGCCATAGCCGGACAAGCTCTGACGCATGCGTCGCAATCTATGCACACATCGTTATCGTGCGGAGTTGCGGTGTCAAACGGCATATCGGTCAAAATAGTGCCAAGACGCACCCGCGGTCCGAATTTATCAGACAAAAACAACCCGCTTTTACCAATGCTCCCCAAGCCTGCCATACGTGCCGCCGTCTTGTGCTGAAACACGCCTGTGTAACGGTCGTCGCCGCCCCTCACGCTTTGCGACGCAGCTATCGGAAGGAATTTATATCCCTGTCGCTCAATCAATAATCCCGTTTGCAGCATAACGCTGTCGATAAACGAATTAACGGTTCTGTAATGGTGAAAATAGGAAAATGTGGGTGCATCGTCTATCTCGTCCACCACAAAGTCGGAAAGTTTTACAACAATACTTATAGCATACGGCAAAGACGGATATTTGTAACCGTCTGTGTCGCCCATATATGCAAAACCGTAATCGCTTACATTTAAAGCCTTTAATTTTTCCGATATAATTTCATTATACATAATCTCAGAAAGCCTTTCTTTTGTTTTACTCAAAAAAACAATAGCATTTTTGA
>CAJOGA010000083.1 GCA_905233855.1 uncultured Clostridia bacterium | reverse complement strand
CCCTTTTTTTCTTCCCTTCGCTGACAACCTTCAAGCCCCTCTTTCTCGAGTGCCTGTATATATTACCACATCACTCCCTCCTTTGTCAAGGGGTTTTTTATGATTTTTTGTACTTACTTTTTTTAACAGTTTTTCTGTTTGGAATCAGGCATAATTTGCATAAATTCTATGCGGTTTCCGTCAGGGTCTGTTACCCAGCACTGCCAGTTTCCGTCGCTTCCGAAGCTCGGTTCGGAATCCGCTTTTATTCCCACCTTTTTCATATGCTCCGCAATTTCGTTTATATCGCTGACCTCAAGACACAAATGCGAATACGACGCCGGCGTGTTTTCGCCGTTTCTGCCGTAAAACAGCTCTATAAACTGACATTGTGCCACCTTTATATATTCTATCCACGGCTTGCCGTTTTTGTCATACAAAGTGAAAGCGTGTTTAAGTCCGAGTTTTTTACAGTAAAAATCAAGTGATGTTTCCATGTCTGCAACACGAAATGCCGTGTGTCCTATACCTGTAATCATTTTAACCTCTCCTTACATTAATTTTTTCACAATCTTCCGGCTGTTTAATTCTAACACATCAAACGTCTTTAAACAAGTAATATATTAACTAAAATTCAAAAAAACAGTAGAATTATTAAGTTTTGTATGATACAATTTCTACATATATAAATTGTTAAGGAGATGTATACATGAAAAATTGTGAAATACTGTTGCACGATTCATGGCGTATGCGTATGGCAGACGGCGAATGGATGGACGCAACCGTTCCAGGGTCAATGTATTCCAATCTTATGGCAAACGGCAAAATGAGCGACCCGTTCTTTGGCGAAAACCAATATGACGCTTGTAAGCTGTCCGAAAACGATTCCGACTTTGAAAGCGAATTTTCCGTCGACGAAAGTTTGTTGAAAAGCGAAAAACTCATTCTCCGCTTTGAAGGGCTGGACACTCTCGCAAGCGTAACTTTAAACGGCAAGCATCTTGGCGATGCCATCAATATGCACCGTGTTTGGGAGTATGATGTTACGGACGTTGTAAAGGGTAGCGGCAACAAATTGCAGCTGCATTTTTCCTCCCCTACCAAATACATAACAAAGAAATACGAAGAACGTGTGCTTTGGGGTGTTGCCACCACGATAAACGGCTTCGGGTACCTTCGTAAAGCACACTACATGTTCGGCTGGGACTGGGGCCCGCAGCTTCCCGACATGGGAATATGGCGTCCGGTTAAATTGCTTGGCATAAGCAAAGCCAGAATCGACAGTGTTTTTGCACGTCAGAATCACGAAGGCGGAGCAGTTAAGCTGCTCATCAATGTTGAAACACAACGATTCGACGCAGATGCAACACTAACCGCCAAATTAAAGCTTACAGCACCCGACGGACAAGTAAGAGAAACAACCGTTCAGATAGATGACAGCTTGGGAAAGGCTTCAATAGATATTGAAAATCCTAAGCTTTGGTGGCCTAACGGTTACGGTGAACAACCGCTCTACACCCTTGAAACAACACTTTTCGCCGACGGCGAGGAATTGGAAAGCAAAACCCAACGCATAGGCTTGCGTACCGTTACCATCAGTCAGGATAAAGACGAATGGGGCAGCGAATTTTGTTTCCTTGTAAACGGCATAAAGATATTCGGTATGGGTGCCGACTATATACCGGAAGACCAGATACTGTCGCGTTGCACGCCTGAAAAAACGCGTAACTTGCTGGAAAAATGTGCATATGCCAACTTCAATCACATACGTGTTTGGGGCGGCGGCTACTATCCGGACGACTGGTTCTTTGACATTTGCGACGAGTTGGGACTGCTGGTATGGCACGACTTTATGTTCGCTTGTTCGGTATACAAGCTGAGCGACGACTTTAAAGAAAATATCACTATAGAAGCCATAGAAAACATAAAGCGTCTCCGTCATCACGCATGTATGGCATTGTGGTGCGGCAACAACGAGATGGAAACGGCATGGGATTGCTGGAACATCATCCGTGCGGACGATTTGCGGGAGGACTACCTTTATCAGAACGAGGTTCTGTTCCCGTCATTGTGCAAGGAATATTGTCCCGACACATTCTACTGGCCGTCATCCCCGTCCTCCGGCGGCAACTTCGACAAGCCTAACGACTATAACCGCGGCGACGTTCACTACTGGGATGTATGGCACGGCTACAAAACAAGAGCGGAATTCAGAAAGTATTATTTCCGTTTTTGCTCGGAATACGGCTTTATGGCTATCCCTAACATAAAAACTATACGTACCTTCGCCAACGAGGAGGACATCAACCTCTTTTCGCCTGTCATGGAAGCACACGAAAAGTGCAGCGAGGGTATGAGAAAGCTTGTTTATTACATCTGGCAGGAAATGCGTTACCCGTCCGGCTTTGAAAATCTGATATACGCAACACAGCTTATTCAGGCAGACGCTATCCGTGCAAACGTTGAACATATGCGTCGCAACAGAGGCCGTTGCATGGGCTCCACGTACTGGCAGGTAAACGATACAAACCCTGTTATTTCATGGGCAAGCATCGACTATGAAGGACGTTTGAAAGCGTTACACTACTATGCACGCAAGTTCTATGCTCCAATCCTTCTATCTGCCGACGAGACAAATCCGGCAGCTATTGTGCTTAACATCAGCAGCGAGCTTATGGACAAATTTGAAGGTAAAGTTACATGGGCGTTGAGAGATAACTCTGCTACGGTGTTGGAAAGCGGCAGCTGCGACGTGAGCGTTGACGCACTTTCGTCCGTCAGCTTTTTAACCCTTGACCTTTCAGACAAGCTTGCAGATACTGCGTCCAAACGCAGCCGTTACATCGAATACACCCTGTTTGATAAAGACAACAACGCCGTAAGCAGCGGTACAAGCATATTTGTCAAGGCTAAGCAGTTTAAGTTCGTGGATCCGTGCCTTGCTGTTAAGGTTACCGAAACTGCCAATACATTTGAAATAACCGTGTCGGCTGAGACATACGCAAAGAGTGTGTGCCTTGATCTTGCGGATGCGGACTGCACCTTCTCCGACAACTGGTTCGACATTCACGCAGGCAACGTAACGGTGTCTGTTCAAAAGGACAAGATAACCAAGCCTCTCACATTGGCTGAATTTGAAAAACAGCTTCAGATAAAATCTATATACGACATAAAATAATGCTAAAAAGGCACGGCTTTCAAAAGCTGTGCCTTTTTGTTCTGCTGTTCGCGATGTCGGAGGACATAGTCCCGCTCACCCAAAAAAATATTCAGCAAAACTAAACCCCGCCATAAGGCGGGGTTTAATAATTTTAGTTTAACAATTTACTGTTCAATAAATCTCTTTAAGATTGTTGCAACTTCGGCTCTGGTTGCTCCGCCGGTAGGATCAAGTGTGCCTTCGCCTTTACCGGTGATAAGCTT
>CAJOGA010000082.1 GCA_905233855.1 uncultured Clostridia bacterium | reverse complement strand
GAAGGCGATTCAAAATATGTAATCGACGCAGAGGCTTGTGTTGAATGCGGTACTTGTGCAAGCGTTTGTCCTGTTGGTGCTCCTGAACAAGCATAATCGGGTAGACTTTCTGAATAAGTATTGAATTTTCAACAGTCCGAAGGAGTTGAGGTAAAACGATTTTTATCGGTTTACCTCAACTCCTTTTCTTGTTTAAGCTTCTTTTCCTCTTGTATCTTAATTCGTATAATAAATTTTGTGTTCCCGCTGCGTAAAGTAGCGATGTATATGCAAACACATCTTTAACAATGCTACCAATTTTCCCATTAAAAGCAAACGGTCTACAGGAATTATCCTGTAGACCTGTTTTTAAAACGTCTTCCTCATCTGTTCGCAATAATACACAACATTTTCCCATTTTGCATCCGGTGCTATTCTGTGGTCGGGACAAGGTATGTATCCGCCAAGTGCAACAAGCGGCTTCAAGCGTTCTATCTCTGCGTCCACCGCCGCTTTATCACGTGCAAAAACGTTCTTGTTCATTCCGCCTACGCCACGCAAATCCTTGCCGTATTTTTCCCTCCACGGTGCAATAGACGCATTCCAAGTACCAACCTCTATAGGAAACATAGTGTTTACGCCGTTTTTCAGCCATATCGGCACAAGTGCATCTATCCAGCCGTCGCAATCAAGCGATATTATATTGATGCCGTGTTTGTTGCAAAGTCCGCATACCTTTTTGTAATGCTTGCCAACCTTTTCCTCAAACACCTCAGGCATAACCAACGGTCCGTTTTTAAAGCAAATATCCTCCCAAAAATGGGCAATGTCAAACTTTATTCCGGCATTTAAAATCTTCTCCGCAACACGGTATGTTGTATCGCCCAAGGTATCTATTATTTCATCAAACAACGGCTCATCGTCAATGTAAATATAGCTTACAGCCTCAAAGCCTACCCAATCGCGGACATATCCGAACAAACTGCCCAGATGCAACCCCAGCGGTGCATCACACTTATCTTTGTCTATAGCTTTCAGCTTGTCGATAAGACCTTGCGACACACGTTCTTCGCAATACTGCACTCTGTGTTTGAAATCCTTTTCCCACGATGCTCTGTCTTTCAGCGTATGGTCTATTTCAGCCGGTATCGACCGTATTCCGGGCTTTACAAGCTGTATAACGCCGTTACCGTCCATCACCTTTTGTGAGCCGTCCGGCAACGTTTCTATCAATTTACGTTCAAAACCCGGGAACACTCCCGTTCTTCCGCCATGACAGTTACCTATCCATTCAAAATCAAAGCCTGCTTTCTTGGCGGGATCCTCCCCGTCTTTTATGTGGCCTTCCTCTTTCCACTTCTGAATTGTTTCGCTCCAAAACCCAAAATGCACTAACGGAAATTCATCATATTTTTCATAATTCAAAACCGCCAATGCACGTTCTCTGCTTGTCATCTTCAAAACGCTCCTCCGTTTTTCATTTAACTTAAACGCCCCTTCACGCATCGGTCATTCCCCGAATAATCCTTTATAACATCAACGTTTTTAAAACCTTCAAGTTCCATAATTTTGCTCACCTGCGAGCCTTGATCATACCCTATCTCAAAAATAAGCATGCCGTTTTGTTTAAGCATTTTCACGGCGTCATGCGTTATTTTCCGGTAAAACACCAGTCCGTCCGCTCCGCCGTCAAGTGCGATACGCGGTTCGTAATCTTTAACGGTTGTGTCCAAAGTATCAATAACGCCGGAACATATATACGGCGGATTTGACACAATAACGTCATACCTGCCTCCTATATTCTCCGCAAGCACATCGCATTTTTTCAGAAACACTCTGCCGTCGGTTTTATTAAGAGAGACATTTTTTTGTGCCACGTTCAGTGCAGTCCCGCTTATATCCACAGCCGTTACCCTTGCGTTTTTCAAATAGTGTGCCAGACTGACGGCTATAGCACCCGAACCCGTACAAACATCCAATATTTCAATATCAGTGCTGTGTGCTTTAAATTCGTCAATCACCGTTTCAACAAGCGTTTCGGTGTCCTGTCTGGGAATCAGCACATTTTTGTCCACGTAAAACTCAAGCGACATAAACTCCTGCGTACCTGTGATGTACTGCAACGGTTCGCCTCCGGCACGACGCCGTACGGCATTGTTTATTTCATCTATGTATTTATCATTAATAACCGCTTTGCGGTTTGTGAGCAAATCAAGCTTGCTCATGCCGGTAATATGTATCACCAACGCAACGGCTTCATTATAGAAATTATCAACACCGGCAGTTTTAAGCATCAGACAAACGTCGCTTAAGTTCATTCAATATCTATCCTTTAAAACAACTTAGTGATGATGGTTCATAACCAGCATAACCAACGCCATAAATATCATGCCGGCAACCACAGAACACATCGCCGTTCCCTTTTTCCCATGATGCATAGCCGAAGGATACAGCTCGCTCAATGCCACAAAAACCATTGTTCCGGCAATAACGGCAAACACTATACCCATAGTTAAAGGGTTTATCTCCGACCCAAACACAAGCATGCCTATTATAGCACCTACAGGTGTGCATAACCCGGCATACAACGACATCAAAACGGCCTTTGCCTTATTGCCCGTTGCTTTATACACCGGCATAGCTATTGCCAATCCCTCAGGCACATTGTGCAAAGCAACCGCCAACACAAGCGACAATCCGACCGAAGCATTGTGCAGCGTCGATGAAAATATTGCAAATCCTTCAGGCAGGTTATGCAGGCTTATTGCTATCATAGATGCAAATCCGGCTTTGTACAAACCGCTTGCATTATGATTATGTTCTTTACAGGTACAGTTATCGTCATGCTCATGCAGTTCACACGGACAAGGACTGAAGCGGTTTATGAGTGCGACAATGGCAATACCTGCCAAAAATGCCGCAATCATTATCATATAGCCTACGTGTCTTTCAAGAGTTTGCTCCATATATTCCAAGCTTTCCGGAAGCAATTCCATAAAAGAAATATATATCAAAAGTCCGGCTGAAAATCCCATTATAACCGACAACAAATTATCGCTCGTCTTTTTGCCCGACGCCGCAACGACACCGCCTATTACCATAGTCAGTCCGGCTATAACGGTCCATATAAAAGCCTGTATTGTTTGTGCCATTAAATTTAAACCCCTTTCCCCTGTTTCGGGTTTGAAAAAACCAAATCTATAACAATATTCCATTTGTCAAAACGCATTTCTTGCCTACCCACTTATAATAAACCAATTTTCCAAATAAAACAATAGTTTTTTCACAATTAAACTTTTTTAATTGCATAATGCCGTATTTGCCGACTTTCAACCAAAGGAGGACTTTATCATATATTCAATATAACAAAAACCGACACTGATTTTACTGCAAAATCCTGTCGGTTTTTTAAATAATTTGTGATATTTACAATCTTCGTGAAAACTTAACGGTGTTTTCTGATTTGTATGCATCAAAGGTGCCGTTTTCTATTGCCTCACGGATCTGTCGCATCATGTCGTTATAAAAATACAGATTATGCATTACAGCAAGCCGCATG
>CAJOGA010000081.1 GCA_905233855.1 uncultured Clostridia bacterium | reverse complement strand
ACGACAACATATATCATAGCACCTGCCGCAAAGCTCAAAAGATACGGCATTGCCGGAATGATAAATCCTGCCAAAAGTATTGTAATTACTGCCGCAACAGGTTCTACCGCACCCGATAATACTCCGTCTGCAAACGACCTAATTTTGTTTCTTCCCTCTGCGTGAAGCGGCATAGATATAATTGCACCTTCCGGAAAATTCTGAATGGCAATACCAAGTGAAAGCGCCAAAGCTGCGCTCGCTGTAATATTGGCAGAACCCGAAAGATACCCTGCGTATAAAACACCGACAGCCATTCCCTCCGGTATATTATGCAGCGTAACGGCAAGAAGGAGCATTGTTGTTTTGGAAAATCGGCTTTTCGGACCCTCCGCCTTATTTGCATCCATGTGCAAATGCGGAATACTTTTATCCAACATGAGCAAAAATAATATACCAAGCCAAAATCCGATTGTTGCGGGAACAAACGAGAACTTTCCAAGATTATCAGACTGTTCAAGTGACGGAATGATAAGGCTCCATACAGAGGCCGCCGTCATAACTCCTGCCGCAAATCCCGTCAATGCCCGCCGGATGGTTTTATTCATTTGTTTTTTCATAAAGAAAACACAAAACGCGCCAAGAGATGTGCCTATAAAGGGTATTATTATACCAATAAGTGTTTCCGTCACTCTATACACCTCCTATTATTTCAGCGTTCCATACATTCATAAATCGTTTTAAGAACGGGCATTTTCCATTTTTCTTCAAAAAGCCACGCCTCATGCTGCATATCAAACCGATGAATATCGGGATTTTGAAAATGCTGTAAATATCTTTTTTCATACTTCTCTCCCATTTTAAGAGCATAGATAATATGCACCTTTGTCCCGTCTGCGTGTATATTGTTTTGAAGCGGTGTTATATAATCAGAATAAAATTCATTCGTGACTGTTTTAGGGTGCAACGATAAAAGCCCCTCCGTAAACATATCCATAAAATCCGATGTTTCCTTATTCATTTCCATACCGAAACCCTGTTGAAGTTTTGTTTTAAGTATTTCCTTTTTCTTTGGATTTTTCGCAGCATTGGCAATACTTCGTCCTATAATCAATGTTGCAATTTTTGCAATGACTTTATTTCCCTGATCCAAATCGGACGAACCGATAAATCCGTGATTTATATAAATGTTTCGGCGCTGTATTAAAAGACCAACAAAGCTGCCGCCGAGAGATGATCCGTATGCACCGTCCACTTTACCGCCGTGACATTCAGTTATATATTTTTCGATTTTTTTCGTTACAGTTATCATATCAGTAAACGGCTTTTCTCTGTCACCTTCAAAACCGTCGTAATTGACACAGATAAGGTGATACATTTCGGAAAGCTCGTTTACAACATTATGAAAATTTGTCTGCCAAGTGCATCCCGTACCGGGAAGAAGTAACAGCGTTTTGCCGTCTGTTTTTCCAATTTCGGTAAATTTCATATCGTCACCCCGTTAAAATCATTTTGAGCCGTTATCCGCTAACGCTTCCGGATTCTTATCGCCTATGATCCAATAATTACACTCACCGTCGCCGCAGGCAAGAGTTTTATGACGGATAAGTGCGGCGTGCATTGTCTTACAAGTAAGCTGATCTATTGCGCATAGCGTTGGCAGAAAATCAATATACCCGTGTTTTCTCGCAAAATCGTTTATAGGGCAGGTATCAAACACAAAGGATATACCTTTGTCGTATTTTTCGGGATTTAAGCGTATTTCCCATGTATTGCCCCAATCTTTATAGCGGTGCTTATCGGCTTTTTTCGCATAATTTCCGAAATACTTATATATCAGATTCATAAGCCATTTCTTTTTCTCTAATTTATTCATATCAAAATGGGATAACAGTTTTAATTTTTTACCCATTGCAACATCGACAAATTGGGCTAATTCATCTTTCTTAAAACTTTTGTCGGTTGCTTCATAAAAAGCAAAAAACGCATAGGCTAAAAAGATATTATCCGCCATCATATTTTTGCGTCCACCCAAATCGCCTTCCTCACGCACCCATTTGTTATAGAGTGCAACCGTCTTTTTCCAGCGTTTTTCTGCCTCGTCCTTTGAATAGTGTTCAGAAAGCCATTTTTTCATATGAGGCTCAAACTTTTTTAAGTATTTATCATACATCATACATTCCTCCGTTTCTTGTTTTCTACAAGAATAGCCGCATACATCAAAAGCCAGCCGAGAGATTCAAAACCGCTGTCAATACCGAAAAACGGCAAGGGAATATAATTAAACACCTGACCGATAACGGCTATTATAACAGGATTCAGAATTACCGTCCATTTTGGGAGATTGATTTCGCCCTTTAATACCATTCCGAACCACGCCACCATCACAAGCAGATCGGAAAATATGAACGAAGCGGCAAGGGGAACGGAAATACTTTTTGCAACACGTAAAATCATACCCTTTGAGAGTTCCAAACTTCCTGTTGCATCAAATCCGGCAATCAGCATACAAATTGAAATGTGTATGAATGTGAAAAATATAATACCTGCATAATTGCTAATTTTAAACATTTTTACATACTTGCTGTTTGGATAACGGACTTCAAGCATTTTTACGGCTTCAATTGCGGCAACGGCAAACAGTATGGTGCATAATGCGCCAAGCACATTCGATACGGCAAGCCGCCAATCCGCTATCACATTCCATACTATTTTGCCTGTTCTGTCCGTGCCGATGGAGTTAATTCCCATTAAATAATCTCCAATCATTGCAAACAAAAACGCAGGAATGGCAAGACTGATTTTCTGCTTCTTTGTCAAATCAATTACCTCCTTAATTTTTAATCCATTTTTTCTTTATTCACGGTCTTTCAGGATTTCGCTGAGATTGATTTTGCCTAAGTAACTTACGAGCATTAACCGTGTAACAAAATATGAAAGGAATATTATGATAACCACAAGTATATAATGAAACGGTGAAATTACCGCTTCAAAGCCTCCGTTAACATTTGACACGGCATACGGATATATGGCATCTACTATTTTTTTACAAAGAGGTATGCCAAGCACTACCGCAGCCAGCGTAATATAAAACGAATTTCCTATATAAAATGAATGTACCGTTCTTCTGTCATACCCCAACGCTTTAAGAAGTGATATTGATGAACGGCTTCTGTCAATTTCCAGCTTCATAAGAAGATACATTACCGCAATAAATATCAGAACAGACACACCTATAAGCATAACAATCATGCTGAACATAAGTGTCATAAATTTATTTGCTCCGTATTTTATATCTTCTTTGGCAATCTCTGAAAGCAGCATATTATGCTTGAAAGTTATTTTGGTGTCCGAAAAAACGGTGTTATAGTAATATGTATCTCTCGGAGGTCTGCGTTCACCTTTTTCAAGATCTTCAGGATCAAAATACGGCAGTCCGAAAGCCTCACGCATAGCATCTATATTCATAAAAAAGTAAAGTCCTCCGCTATACTCGCACTCACCTGATATGTGAAATGCATAGTATTTATCGGACGAAATATCTTTTAGCACTACCTCATCACCGACTTTATATCCGAATTTGATAGCGGCAGAACTTGATACATATACATCATTGGGGCTATCGCTCAATAACGTGGCAAAATCAAAATACGGATTGTCATAATCAATTCCCAATAAAGTAACTTCCATTTCGGACGATGTCATCGGAAATTCAACATTAAACCCTTTTGCAAACCCTAATTCCGAATGCTTTGGCAAATCCGTAACAGGGTTTCTGAGAATATACATATAATTATAATGTATGTCTTTTTCCACGCCGTCTATGTATCCCTTCAAACTCCCGTAGCACGCCACAGAAAACAATATCAGCAGCAGGGACAAAACGACTCCCGCAAACAAGGTGATATTTCCTTTTAACTCACGCAAAAACTGGCGGATACGGAATTTAACGCCGAAACTCATATTGCACAGTGCAGGTCCTGTACCGCCTTTACCTGATATGCTTCTTCTCATCATAGCAAGCGGCGTCGCATTAAGTTTTTTAGAAAGCACAAACCAATTTATAACATATGACAGCACAAGCGGCATGCCTAACGCATAGCAAATGAGATACGGCGGATAAACATGATGTATATTCGGAATAGAGTATAAAGATGCCGAAGACGCCGCCATAGTATCCGTCATCATAAAACCGATAATCATACCAAGTAGCGCACCAATGCCTGAAATAATCATAGGAACGCTCATATAATGATTCAGTATTTCTTTTCTGCTGTATCCCAGAGCATAAAGAGTACCTATAATAGAACGCTCCTGCTCTATAGTTCCGCTTGAGAAAATAGCAAGCATATACACAAGCAAAATCAAAAGTATCACGCCCATTACAAGCGCTGAAGTTTTGCTTATCTGTGCATCATCTATGGCGTCGTTTATGCGTATATTATACTTTGCATCTTCAAAAGAGGAAATGTTTGCTGTATCAGGTAATATTCCTTTTTCTATCTGTCCTCTTATATATGTGTCTTTTACAGATGAAAGGTCAAATTTCAGCCGTTTCAGCTTGTCCTTTAAGTCGTTTACGGTACAGCCCTCTCCCAGCTTGAAGGTATAATGATATTTAAGATTGTTGCCGGAGGAAATCTTATCAAACGCACTTTCCGTCAGGATAGTAATTCCGAACTCATCATTCGGTGCAACATCGCTGCTGTTTTGTTTGACATATCCGTAATCGGGCAAACAGCCTATGCCGCTTACCGAAAATTGTCTGTCCCCGATATAAAATGCATCGCCGACAGAAATATTATGATTTTTGGCATACATTTTTTCGAGGAAAAGCTCATTGTCGTTTTTTGGAAGTCTGCCATATTCAACATAAGGCATGTCAATATATTTTCTGCTTTGGAATACTCTTATAATACTGCCGTGTGTTTCTATGTCCGAATAATAAGCCTCTTCTACATACACATTAAGCTCAGACAATTCATTGAAATTACGTTTCGAAAGCGGTACATAGGTTTCAAAGCTGCCGTCCTCAACATTGCATTTTTCCCACATATCCTTTATGCTTGCAGTTATTGAATCCGTTGATGAACACAAAGAAACTACCAGCATCATAGAAAGTACGATTATAGCAATCATCAAGAAGTTACGAACTCCGTTTTCCAGTAATTCTCTCATTATGCGTTTGTTCAGAACCATAATATCACCACGCTATTTCTGATACCTTTAAACGTTCATCGTTACACTGAATACGGTGAACTGCACCATCCTTCATATATACTGTTTTATGTGCCATTTTGCTGATTGTTTCATTATGTGTAACAATCAAAATAGTAGTTTTATAATTTTCGTTTATTTCGCAGAGCAATGCAAGAATATCCTTTGATGTCTTGTAGTCCAAAGCACCCGTCGGTTCGTCACAGAGTAGCAGCTTTGGATTCTTCACAAGTGCTCTGCCAATGGCGCATCTTTGCTGCTGACCTCCCGAAAGCTCTTGCGGAAATCGTTTTTTCAGCTCAGTCAGCCCTAAAACTTCCAGAATTTCTTCCATAGGCAGTGGTGATTTTGAAAGATATTCACCTACCTGTATGTTTTCCAATACCGTAAGGTTAGGAACGAGGTTATAGAATTGGAATACAAAGCCCAGATAGTCTCTGCGAAATTCCGAAAGTTCTTCTCCTTTTATTTTTGCAACGTCATACCCGTCAATTAATATGCTTCCACTGTCAATGGTGTCCAATCCTCCTATTGAGTTTAAAAGTGTGGATTTGCCGCTTCCGGACTGACCTAAAATTGTACATATTTCGCCTTGCGCAACAGACAACGATACATTGTTTAACGCTTTGACCTTTGCAATTCCTTCGCCATAGCTTTTGTCAACATTTATCACATCAACATATGACATATACTCTGCCTCCTATTTTCTCCCTACAAGCAAGGTCGAACCCCCTAATTGAAGCCGTATTGCTTCACGCCTTGACATAAACATATTATTTGTCGTATCTATAAGCTCCACCTTTTCATAGCCTTCCTTTTTAAGCTCTGAAATAAATTCTTGCATATTCCCATACCTGATAGGCGACATAAGGTCATGTATGGCAAATGTACCGCCTTTTTTGAGTACACGCAGGGTTTCACGCAAAAGAGCCTGTTTATCTGCACCCGTTATATTATGATATACATAATTGCTTGTAACGCAGTCAAAACATTCGTCGGGAAAAGCAAGCGCTGTTGCATCACCTTTTTGAAAAGAAACATTTTTAACACCCTCCGCTTTAGCGTTTCTCTCACATAATGCTTTGCTGAAAGACTTGTAATCGTTTCCCCAGCGGTCTATGCCGATTATCTGTCCTTTTGGATTGTTTTTAGCACACGCTATGGTAAGCGCACCGCTGCCGCAGCCGACGTCAAGCGCACGCCCTCCGTCTCTATGATATGTTTTGACAGTTTCCGTCTGCCTTTATATGAAAATGCCTGATACCACGATATGAACATAACAGAGCAAACAGCAGAGGCAAGCATAAGTAGCGAAAAGAAGATGAAACAGAATGTGTGCAGCTTGCCTGTCGTAAAATACTCCGATACGACCAAAAGTATGATTGAAACGGCGGTTGCCGCCAAAGCCTTGATAATCATACTTTTCGGCACCCAATTTTTATAATCGATTCTCGATTGAAACGCTTTATCGGTAGCTTTTGCTTCACAAAAGCGTCTTGTTTCTTTCTTGTTATAGTCTGCTTTCATTTTTCATTACTCCTTTCACATACACGGATAATCTCGTTTGTAAAGTCCTCCGGTTTTTTCAGTGCAAGCCCTGCGTGTCCGATTTCATCAAACACCTTAAAATGCGTTTGGGGTAAATATGTTTTTACAAATTCAATGTCTTTTTTTCGTTCTTTTCGTTCTTTTTCGGTAAACCAATATTCTATATTTTTGCAGTCGGTATCAATACTTTTGGGCACCCTATAGTTGTTGCAGGATTCAAATGTCCGCCATATCGTCTTGTAACTTATCATTTTCAAGACCCTTGCCATATACTGATGATCTTCTTTGGAATATTCGTCTGTCTCAAAAACTTTTTCAAGAAGCCGTATGCCGCCTATTTTTCCAATGCTTATCAACAAAAAGTCTTTTACGGCTATAAATCGCGTTACTATCCACGGCAGCCGATACGGAGTTATTCCACCGTCAATGACAGCGTTTTCCGTTTTTATACGGTTGTTCGCAAGCAAGCGAAGCACTATCGAACCGCCCATAGAACAACC
>CAJOGA010000080.1 GCA_905233855.1 uncultured Clostridia bacterium | reverse complement strand
CTCACCTGTTGAAGCATCAATTGTTACTCCATGACCTGTTTCAGGAGATACTAACGACCATGTAACTGCTTCGCCCGGTATAGCATTACCAGACTGGCTCAATACAGCTGCTGTATATGTTGCTGGTTGATCTTCTATAATCACACTTTTACCTGAAATTGACACAGACGAAGGTACCTGAGGTTCATTAGCCTTATCAAAAGCTCTGAAATACAGCAAATCTACTGAACCACTGTTTGCCTCACCTGCAGCTAAACTAACGGTGCCCATTGTTCTCCAGAAAATATGTGTAGGCCAACCGTTGTTGACACTACTATCAATGGTAACATCAAATTCATTTCTTGAAGTTTGATTAGGCTCTAATGAATCAAGATCATTAGTTGTAATGTCTTTTCTGTTATATGATTTAGTTGAAACAATCACATGAGCTGTAGTTGAGTCTACTTTAGTGTATTCTACTCTTATAACATGACCATTTGCCTGTTTTCTATTAGTTTCTCCATCTTTATAAGATAACGTTGCATCTCCGCCTACTTGTTTACTTCCAATAGTACCGTTATCTTGAACACTACCATTGTTTACGAAAAATCTCAAAGTGCTATTTTGAGTGCCGGCTTCAAATATTCTGTTAGGCGAATTATATACCTGATATGTATTTTTGCTGGCCGGATTTGTAAAATTACTATCAGTCATTTCTTCTGCAATAGTTTCAGCATCTGCAGAAGAAAAACCGAAACCGGTGTTTCTACCGTCATTAACTCTGAGTTGCATTGCAAATTCATATACCATTGTCTCAGTTCCGGCAGAAGGAGTTGTAAGCGATTTAGTTAATTCTACGCGAGAGTTGCTTGTTGCAGCACTTGCACCAAATGTCAAACCGCTAAGATTCTGACCGGCAATAGAAACATAATCGGCAGTAAAAGGTTCATAAGACATAGAACCAACGGCTGTGTTGCTTCCGTTTGTTGTTGACAAGTAAGCATTGAACCCCTCATCAGCCAAGTACGTACTTGCATCTGTTCTTGATGCCGGTTTTTCATCAGGTGTGAAAGATTGACCTGATAATCTGAAATCATAGTACTCCAGCGCATCGCTTGGGTTTGCAACATTAGCTGAAGCACTGAACGACAAGCCTACCATCATACTTACTACTAAAGAAAGTGCAAGTATGATACTTAATGTTTTTTTCATAATTTTCCTCTCCTTGTTAAAAATTGCTACCCAAATTTGATACATTAATTATACAACACATATATTGTTTTGAAAATACAAAAATCCGAACATTTTGTTTAAAAATCCGTACTCTTTTTTGCCAGAGCAAAATTTTTGCACATATTCATTCGCATTTTTTTGTTGATTTTGCATATTTTTCTGTTTTATTGCTTTACAAAGCAATAAAAGCAGTTCAAAATCATCCGGTTTTATATTTTGCCATTTCAGCAAGAAAATCATTGCAATTATCCGAATGAACATCCACCTTGATTGGCTTTGCCAAATCCAGGCTGAATATGCCCATTATAGACTTTGCGTCTACCACGTAACGACCGGAGGTCAGATCTACATCAAACTCATATTTATTAACTATGTTTACAAAATCTTTAACATCGTTAATTGAGTTGAAAATAATATTAAAGCTAACCATGGAACTATACCTCTCTTTCTTTTTTTATACATTTATATTACAACATTATGGCAATTTAGTCAATACAAATTTGGCTTTTTTTATATGTTTTTTAGATACACCTCATCCACCGCAAGCGGTCCCCCTTCCCCTCAAAGGGGAAGGCTTCGGCATTCGTCATTAAAACGGTTATTTCAGCTTCCCCTCAAGTAAACACTGATTAACGCAGAACATGTAGGGACCGGCGTCCTCGACAGCCCGAATCAACGGGACGTCCGGGAGGCCGTCCCCTACGGTATTTATTGCCTTTGCAAAACAGCACGCAGGTCGTTACGTATTAATTATGTATGATTATATACATTTTGCAACAAGCGTGTTTTTATGCGGTAAAATTGTTGACAAAATATTTACACAATGGTAAAATCCCCCTTGATGGAACAGTATGTTCCATTAAAAAATATACAAGAGTTTATTTCTTGATTGAGAGAGGACGAGCAGAACATGAGCCAAAATGTAAAGCTTAATTGGATCAACAACCACAATCCGGCCGACAATGTTACGGCGGCTTGGGGCGTTGCATGGCCACGCGGCGAAATGAAGTCGGTTGACAGTCTTCGCCTTTTGGACGGCAGCAAAAACGTGGAAATGGACAGCTGGGTTAATGCCTGGTGGCCGGACGGTAGCATCAAATGGACAGGACACAGCGCTGTTATAAGCGGCAAGAAAAACTACACCATAGACGATTCCTACGGAATACGCAAAACCGACAGCGGCAAACTTGAAGTTTGCGAAAAAGACGATGCGTTTATCATTTCCAACAAATTATTGGATATTACCGTGCCGAAATCAGGTGATAAAATTATCGGAAGCATCTGTAAAAACGGCAAGGTTATAAGCAACGGTTCCGCACTTGAATTTATTGTTGAAAACAGAGACGGTTTAGTTACAACTCACACAATGGCGAACGGTATCACAGATAAGGTTACAATAGAACAATGCTCTAATGTACGCTGTGTTGTTAAAATAGAAGGAAAACACGCTCGTGAGGGCAAAGAAGCTGTCGCTGATTTTATTGTACGTCTTTATATATACAAAGGCGTGCCTAAAATTGAAATCAGCTACACCATGATTTATACGGGAGATTGTCAGGAGGATTACGTTAAGGGCATCGGCATTAAAACAGACATCCCTATGGAAGGCGAGCTTTACAACAGACACATCCGCATGGGCGGCGACACCGGTTTTTACGTTGACGGACCTATCAATCTGGCTTCTACTCGTACACCGCCTGCATACAGACATCTGCAAAACGAATTCTATGCCGGCAGATACGTTACTTTAGACAGAAAAGCAGATGAACGGTATTTTGATTTTATCGTTGACGATTTGGCTGTATGGGGCAACTACAAGCTTGTGCAAAATGCGTCTAACAGTTATACAATGTATAAACGCACCAAAAATGAAAAGTGCAGCTGGATCAAAATTTTACGTGGCAATCACTCAAACGGTACTGCATATGCCGGCGGCTTGAACGGCGGCGTGGGCGTATCTATACGTGATTTTTGGCAAAAATATCCGTCAGGTCTTGAGCTTAAAGATGTGGACAAGGATACCGCATCGGTTTACGCTTGGTTCTATTCGCCTGATTGCGAAGCTATGGATTTGCGTCACTACGACACTACTTGGCACATGAATTCGTCATACGAAGGCTTTGAAGAATTCCGTGCAACTCCTTACGGCATCGCAAATACGGAAAAAGCTGAACTTTGGTTCTATGACGTTACTCCTACTTTCGAAGAATTAGATATACAGGCATCCGAAGCTAAGGCTAAACCGAGATTGATTTGTCCGCCGGAACAGATGTATGCCGCTAAAGTGTTCGGCCCTTGGAGCCTCGAGGACAGATCTACTCCGGCTAAGAAAAAACTGGAAGAATTGAACGATATGTGCCTTGACTGGTATGTGTCGCAGAGAGACGAGTGCGATTGGTACGGATTCTGGGATTACGGCGATATCATGCGTATGTATGACCAAAACAGACACGCTTGGCGTTTCGACGTCGGCGGATGTGCTTGGAACAATACCGAGATTACTCCGAATCTTTGGATGTGGTTTGCATTTATCAGAAGCGGCCGCGAGGATTTGTTCAACATCGCTGAGGCGTATACACGTCATTCAAGCGAAGTGGATCAGTATCACAAAGGTCAGTACGCTATGCTGGGATCGCGTCATAACGTATCGCACTGGGGCTGCGGTTGTAAAGAGGCCCGCATAAGTATGGCGTTCTACAATAAATTCTATTTCTATATCACAACCGACGAACGTACCGGCGATATCATGGACGAAGTTAAAGACGCTGACTTTGCTACCCTTAACCTGCCGCCGCTCCGTGCACGCGACTTTAAGTCGGATATGCCGATGTTCTTAAGATCCGGTCCTGACTGGTCGGCATTTATGTCAAACTGGTTCGTTCAATGGGAAAGATACAAAGACGAAAAATATCGCGACAAGATGCTTGTCGGTATAAACGATATTAAAGAAATGAAATATCGCTTGAACTCCGGCCCTACAATGGGTTATGATCCGCAAACAGGTCATTTGAAATACATGGGTATCGGCGTCGATTCCTTCCACATGATCAACTTCTTCGGTGCGTTGGAGGCATGGCTGGAAATCGCTGAAGCGTTCGATTGCGAAGATTGGTCGGAAATGTATGCTGAATACGGTAAGTACGCATTTATCACGCCGGAAGAAAAAATGGAAATGTATCCGGACGAGGATCATACAAACCGTGGCTTCTATTACGGTAAATCGCCTGCTGCCGGTACAGCCACTATGTATTACGCTTTAAGACACAACGAGCCTGAACTTATCAAGCGTGTGTGGGACGCTATCATAAACCGCAATAAAGAAGACGGCATACGTGCTTTGGATCATGAACAACAAACTTATTCGGAGCTTGACGTTGCATATCCTGTAGCAGTGCCGCTCTACAACAGTGCAGACGCCGGCTTTGCAAGATTGTTCATTGATATGTTCTTCGCGTTGGAGCTCGGCAAGGACTACATTCCCGAAGACGAAATTTAATTTACAGTAATAATCAGCTTCAGTGGGGATCGTTCCCCACTGAATGTATTTTTGGAGGCTTTTATATGTCAGAAATAATAACTTTAAAAAATAACGATATTATCGTTGAAATCAGCACGAAGGGTGCGGAAATACAAAAAATCCAAAGCAAATCCGGCACAGACTTTCTTTGGAACGGCGATGCAAATGTATGGTCGGGCAGAGCACCTATCCTCTTCCCTATCTGCGGCGGATTGAAAGACGGAAAATATATTTTAAACGGCAAAGAATACTCTATGCCTAAACACGGCTTTGCAAGAAAAAAAGAATTTACACTTGAAAAATCGGACGGCACTTCTGCTGTGTTCCTTCTGAAAGAATCAGAGGAAACTCTGCAACAGTTCCCGTATGCGTTCGAGCTGCGTGCGTGCTTTACTCTTAACAAAAACTCTTTGGAAGTATCGTACAACGTTACAAACAAAAGCGATGACGTTATGTATTTTTCCACAGGTGCTCATGAAGCATATGCGTGTCCTGAGGGCATAGAAGAGTATAATATAATTTTTGACAAAACAGAAAATTTAAAAGCACAGGTTCTTGCCGGAGATATTTTGGCGTTGGAGTCAAACACTTTGCTTGAAAACTCAAATGTGTTGCCTTTGAAATATGAATATTTTGCGATTGACGCTCTTGTAATAAACGGTCTCAAATCCAGAAAGGTTACTTTGGCACACAAAAACAGCAGCAAAAAAGTTACTGTGGAGTTTAATAATCACAACTACTTCCTGCTATGGACAAAACCAAACGCAAATTACATATGCATAGAACCGTGGTGCGGTATACACGATACCGTCGCAAGCGACTATGACATAACAAAAAAAGAAGGTATACACACTTTAAACAAAAATGAGCAGTACACCGCAACACATACCATTACTGTAGAAGAGTAAATTTAATCTTAACTGAAAAAGCACATCGGGTGTTT
>CAJOGA010000079.1 GCA_905233855.1 uncultured Clostridia bacterium | reverse complement strand
GTTCTTCTTTTTTTGCCTACAAAAGCAAACCGCCCTGACCGAAAAATCAGAGCGGTGTTGATTTTGCAGATTCTTATAAAAAGCAATTTACATTTCTGCATTAATTATTAAAGAAAACAAACTCAAACCCGAATCACATATCCGTCTTTTCTTGGCAGTGCCTCTCTTTTGCCTTCCGGCACGCCGTATCCCAAAATCACATTTCCGACGCCCCGATACGTTTCCGGAATGCCCCATTTCTTCATAAGTGCTTTTCCTTTTTCGGTTTCAAAAGACTCTTTTGCCCTCCATATATAACAGGAATCAACCCCAACAGCATTAGCGGCATTAAGAAGATTGCCTATAACAAGATTTCCGTCCGACACACCAAACGGAACGCTCCCGTCTCCGAACACAACGATTACTGTCGGTGCACCGTAAAATGTTTTTGCGTCTTCGTTGCCTATCACAGCGGCATTAAGCTTTTCAACCTCCGCAACATCCTCTGCCTTCTGCAGAACAACCATAACGGGCGACTGTCGGCCCATGCCTGTAGGTGCGTATGTTCCCGCTTCAAGTATAGCGTCAAGTTCTTCCGGCTTAATTTGTTCTGACTTGTACTTCCTGCATGATCTTCGTGTCAATAAATTTTGTAATGCTTCGTTCATTGTTTATCCTCCTCCTTCTTTTTCCTTTATTGTATATCAAAGCTGTTAAAAATTCAATTTAAAAATTTAAAAACAATGGCACGGTTTAAAACCGTGCCATTGTTTTTTCAGCCTTTTATAAATGCGTTTTAAAAATCCACTTCTGTATGTGAGCCGTTATACGAAACGGTACGTTTATCGGCTTTACCCGCAACCTCCGCCTCAAAGGTTAAAAGTTCGTCCATTTCGGGATAAGCCCCGTTGCGAGTACCGATAGTAAGTTTTTTCTTTTCATCGTTCCACAAAAGCTCAATCAGGCAATACTCGCCGTTTTCATAGTTATATGTATCTCCGCTGTCAAAATAGAGGACAAAATTAGCATCTTTGCCGGGATATATTTTTAATTTAATGTTTTTATTATCCTGCTCGGATGTCGACATTGCCGCTTCGCTTTGTGCAATAATGCTGCCTTCCGGCACAAACAACGGGATAATATCTATCGGAGCCGACGCCTCAATATATCCGCCGCCTTCATACACCTTATCTGTGTAAAAATCGTACCACTTTTTACCGGCAGGCAAATATACTTTGCGTTGCTTTTTAACATCCGTCAACGGCTTGCTTCCGGATTCATAATACATCGGCTGTGTAACCGGACAAACCATTATCGAAGGACCAAACATAAACTGGTCTTTGATATCAAGCACATTCCCATCGCTGTTATCAAATGCCAGAAGACGCAATATAGTTCCGCCGTTAAGAGTTACATCGCCCGCCAGAGAATAAATGTACGGCATAAGCTTATATCTTAAATTTATTGTAGCAACGATACTGTCATAGAACATTTCACCGGGATTTCCGAATCGCCAAGGTTCTCTCGGCGTATCTGTGCCGTGTGAGCGGAACACCGGCATAAATGCACCCAACTGCAGCCAACGTGTATAAAGCTCACGGTAGCCCAAATCCTCGCAGCCGTCAGGATATTGTCCCTTCCAAAACCACAGCCCCGGTTTGTTGTTAACAAAAAACGCACCGCTGTCAAATGTCCAATAAGGATTTCCCGTAACCGAGAAATTAAGACCTGCGGCTATCTGTCGGTAAAGGACATCCCACCTTGCGGAAATGTCGCCCGACCATGTTATGGTTGAAAATCTTTGCTGTCCCGCATATGCCGAACGCGTAAGATTAACAACTCTCTTTTTTGCTGTGGTGCTACGCTGTCCCTCATAAATACCCATGGAATGATAAAGAGAAAATGCGTTTATTTTTGCAGGGTCAATATACTTTTTGAACTCATTTGGAATTACGCTTGCAGCCTGTTCTTTATCCATTCGCGTATCGCCGTGCCAATCGGTCTCGAAAGGCTCTGTGCAGTCGCACCACCAGCCGTCGATACCATTACAGAACAACCCTTCATTTGCGTGTTTCCAATACATTTGTCTTGCATTTTCATCAAAGGCATTATATACCGAAAGATTGCCTAACAAATAATTATGCTTTAACATTTCGGTATGATTTTCTCCGCCCGGATACATATTAGGCCATATGGATATTACCATATGCTTATTGCTGTCATGCATTTTTTGAGTCATTTCTTCAGGATTCGGAAAACGCTCGGCATCAAACGACTTTTGTCCCCAGAATTTACCCGGCCAGCTCTTCCAGTCAAGCACTATCGCATCCAGCGGAATAGCACGTTGCTTAAACTGTGAAACAATATCCAGCATTTCCTGTTGTGTTTCGTAGCGTTCTTTTGACTGCCAATAGCCAAATGCCCATTTAGGCAGCATCGGCGATTTGCCGGTTAGATAACGGTAGCCTTTCACAACATCGTCCAGTGCAGGACCGAACATTATATAAAAATCAAGACAGTTTTTATCTAAAACGTCAATGTACATTGATGATTCTCTCTCGTCCTGAAACTTCATGTAACTCATGCAGTCGAACAGCAGTCCGTATCCCAGAGAAGAAACTAAAACCGGAACGCATGCCTTATAATTCTGTGCATACAAATACTCGGTATGACCGCGTAAATTAAGCGTTTCGCCTTCGTGAGAGCCTAATCCGTATATTGCCTCTTTTTCCTGAAAATTAAAGTTAAGCTTGGCACCGCAGCCCTTTCTGTCAAATACCGTTTTCCCTTCTTGTGCCTTCATACGCATGCCGTCAACAGTATTTTGCATCTGTATGGTATGATCTTCGCCGTATACCGTGCAGTAAATATCTTTTTCTTCCAATTCAAACGCATCGGCAGTATCTTGGCGGTACAGTTTCCCTTCAAGCGAATAATACTTAATGCTTTGCGTGATTTTGTCAAACACTATTTTTACCGCTTTTGTGCTTAAAGATATAAGCTTATCGGTTTCTTCCGTCTGCATAAGGGCAGATTTTGAGGTGTCGTAATTGCATATCAAGCTCGGCTTTGGAAGCTCGCCCGTATTCGTGTAAACCACTCTGATGATCGAGTCGGTAACTGCGTGAATAATAACTTCGCCGTTTGTTTTCTTAAACGAATATGTATTGTACATTAATTTTTTCCTCTGTCTGTTCCTCTGAATTATAATAAAGTTATTGATTTGTTGTGCGTCCTTTTTCACGGCATATCTGCAAAGCAGGTTTGACAGGCGTTATGGCAACATCCACGTTTCTATCCATAACAGTAGTTGTGGATATGATATACTCACCGTCATCCGTAAAAGCAGGGTGGGGATCTATATGATAAGCTTTATCGGCATCTTCGATAGTGAAATACGGAAGTTTTGAGAATATCTCTATTTCTTTGCTTGTTTCACGGTCAAACAACAAAACATCACACGGCTTGTTTCTCCAAGCATACGGAGTTTGATCCGCTACCCACAGGCTTCTGTCGGCATTGGTATGAGCATGACATATCGGTCTTTTCCAGACATGCGTTATTTCACGGGTGTCAATATTGCACTCATACGCACCTTTTTCGTAATCGTTATAGCAGATATAATTACCGTCCTTAGACCAAAAATCGTGGCTTATTCGGCTGCCGTCGCGGCCGAACCAGCTTGCCTGTATCAACGGTTCAAAGCGTGTGCCGTTCACATCCATAAGCCATGTTCTGTTTTTATAGTTGAATCTTTCGCCGCTTATAGGGTCGAACCACCATTCCTGGTCTATTAAAAACAGGTCATTATCTCTCGGTGAGAACTGAACATGATCGTGGAATTGGTTTAAAACATCTATAAGCTTGTATTCCTTTGTTTCAAGATTTAACACACCCATATACGTTTTGCCGGTTATATAGGAATCGAGTGCAAGCATTTTGCCGTCGGCGGATATGCTTGCATGTGTAAATACGCGTTCGAGCCATCTCTGTCTACCCATAAGAACATCGTTTCCGAGGGTGAACACCTTTGTTATTTCTCCGTCTACAGTTACCTTGTAAATAGTCTTACCCTCTGCAAAGATAACGTCGTGTGTGCCCGGCAGAATAAGCGGACAGTTGCCGGTGCCCGTGAAACCCGCACCCGGGAAATGACGTATAAACGGATTGTCAGGATCAAGCGATACAACTGCCAACGAATTTATTCTTGCCGGAGCATTTGAGCAAACTATCCACAGATATTTACTGTCGTATGTAAGAGAGGTATTAACAAAATAAAAATGTCTTTGTGCTTCGGCAACACGCTCGGTTAACACATAACTTTTTATTCCCGTTTCCGGGTCTATATATGAAGTAAAATACGGATGTCTTTCCAAATCAATCATGGGTTTATATCTCCTTACAATATGTTTTTGTGAAAATCAATGCCGTTTTTTGCATTTATAGTTTTTCCGTATTTATGAAGAGAGGTTGACCGCCTGAATGCGGTCAACCTCTCTTAAGTTCATATTGTGAAAACTATTAAAATATTAGTCTTCTTCGTTTACTATTACAAGAACGATATCCTGAGCAACACCGTCAAACATCTTAACCATTGCATAGTTTATAAC
>CAJOGA010000078.1 GCA_905233855.1 uncultured Clostridia bacterium | reverse complement strand
GGATAACAAAATCAAGCTGCTTATAAAGCCTTTTGAAATTGTTACAATAAAAATATCATAAGGCATTTTAAATTTAAAATTCAAACAGCTTTCATATTGCCAAAGTATGCAAACTGTTTATAAAAAAAGTGAGGTATGTATTATGATTTGCAGTAAATGTGGGTATCTTTACGTTGATAGTGAAGAAAAGTGCCCTCAATGTGGCAATCCAAGCCCGAGCGTCGGTCAAAAAACCGAAGAAAACTTAACGCCTTTAGCTACTTCATCTTTTGCTTTGCAAAAACTTGTCGATGCATTTCGTGATCCGCTGTTTTTGACGTTATGTATTCTTACAACCGTTTCAGCCCTCAGAATTGAAGTTTTTTCCATACTTTTTGCCGTTTTTGCTTGGCTTATATATTCAAAAGCACAGCAGAACACATGCGACATAAAAAGTATGCGTGCTGTAAGCGGTACGATTTTTGCGGAATATGTGCTTAACTGGGTTGCTGTAGGTATTTTAGCAGTCGTTGCCATGCTGTTAATAGCAGCAGGCGGTTTAAGTGCTGATTTGTCAAGAATTATTTTGCAAAATATTCCTCGTGACGAAGATGTATATGAATTGGTATACAGTATTATAAGAACTATAAGTAAATTAGACGTTGTTGTCATTGCTTTTGCCGTAGTTTCTGTGTTTGGCATTTTAATTGCAGCGATAATTGCTTTAAATCTTTTAATTTATAAACCGATGCATGATTTTGTCATGTATTTGTATCAAGGTGCATATACTAACAAATTAGTACTTAACAGAATAAGCTACGTTGCAAACGCCGTTCTTGTACTTGGCATTTTAAGAGGAATATACTCGTTATCGTTTGTCGGTTCTTTTCAGATTTTAACAAACGGCTCTTCGGCGGCAAGCTTGATAATACTTTACATTTGGCTTAAAAAACACTTTGTAGAGCTTAAAAAAACTAATATTTAATTGTAAAAAATAACCGCCTATTATCAGATTTTTTGATGTCTGATCTTGGGCGGTTATTTTTTTATGTATATATCAAAATTAAAACATCATTTTGCAAACTATCACCGCAACACACATACCTGCAAAGTCCGATATTAATGCCGCACTCATGCAATATCTTATGTTTTTTACACGCGTTGCGGAAAAATATACGGCTATAGTGTAAAATGTAGTTTCGGTAGCACCCATTACGGTTGATGCCAACCTTCCGGTAAAGCTGTCGGCACCGTAAGACGACAAAATATCTGCAAGCATTCCCAAAGACCCTCCGCCGGACACGGGCCGCAAAAGCATAAGCGGAACAACCTCCTGCGGTATTCCGGCAATATTGGCTAACGGTTTAAACACATATGTTATGACATCAAACGCACCGGATTGACGAAGCATACCTACAGCTGTCAATATAGCAAGTATGGGTGGGATAATGTTTAAAACAGTTTCCATACCTTCTTTTACTCCGGCTATAAAGCTGTCATACACAGGTGTTTTGGTAAAAAAACCGAAAACCAGAATGGTAAGCAGAATAGTTGGTATAGCGTATTTTGATACAATATTCAGCAATCCTTCCCTCTCCTTTTTTCGAAACGTATAAATGCCTTTATCGCCACAACACCGACTATAACCGAAGTTAGTGAACTTATCCAAATAGGTACAATAACATCAAACGGATTTTTAGCCTCTGCTGATGCTCTTAATGCCACTACGCTTGTCGGTATCAATTGCAAGGATGCTGTGTTTAATATTATAAAAACGCACATTGCGTCAGATGCAATATCAGGCGTAGGATTAATGTCATCAAGCTCACGCATACCCTTAAGGCCAAGCGGTGTGGCGGCATTGCCTAATCCAAGCAGATTAGCGGTTATATTCATAAGCATAGCCTGCATTGGTTTGCTATCCGGTTCAATGTCTGTAAACAAACGCTTACATATGGGTTTTGCCGCTTTGTTGATAATGCCTGTAAGGTTTGAATCTTTGCATATTCGCATCATACCGGACCACATGCACATTATGCCGGCAAAATTTAAAACGGTAAATATCGAATCTTTTGCGGCATTTATCCCTGCTGTAACTGTAGTGTCCAGCTTGCCGGTTAATGCACCCGTTATCAGAGCGGACAAGACCAAAAATATCCATACATAATTCATCATATGCGTTTCTCCTTCGGTTATCTATATGACCGTAAACCGGCACATCATTCTTTGAACAAGAAATTTTTGACTTTTATATGTCGGTGGTATATAATAAATTTATATGAATAAAATTTTTAAAAATGCAAATTAATATTGTATTAACAGGAGTAATTTATGCCACTATATTTATGTGCCACACCTATCGGAAATTTATCGGATATTTCCGCAAGATGTCTGGAAATACTTTCCTCTGTAGATCTTATTGCAGCGGAAGACACGCGACGCACCTTGACATTATTAAATCACTTTAATATATCCAAGCCTCTCACAAGCTATTTTGAACATAACAAGGCACAAAAAGGCGAATATCTTGTATCTTTGTTAAAAGAAGGTAAAAGCATCGCTTTGGTATCCGACGCAGGGACACCCGCCATAAGCGACCCGGGCGAGGATTTGGTTAAGCTGTGCATACAAAACGGTATACGGGTTGAAAGTATACCCGGTCCTGTTGCGTGCATTAACGCGCTTGTGCTGTCAGGTTTTTCAACACAGCGTTTTTGCTTTGAAGGGTTTTTGTCAATGAACAAACGCAGTCGCAAAGAACATCTTGAGTCTCTTAAGGACGAACGGCGTACCATGCTGTTTCATGAGGCTCCGCACAAGCTTAAATACACCTTGACCGATATGATAGAGTATTTTGGACCGAACCGTCGTATCGCCCTTGTACGTGAATTAACAAAAATTCACGAAGAGGTTATACACACAACTCTTCAAGGTGCTATTGAACTTTACACAGAACAATCGCCTAAAGGTGAATATGTTGTTGTGGTAGAAGGATTGCCGGATTCGGAGGCAAAACTTAAAAGCCAATGGTGGGACAATCTTGACATATGCGAGCATGTTAGTGAATATATTAATCAGGGTTTTACCGATAAAGAAGCCATAAAAAAAGCCGCTTTGGACCGTCAGATTCCAAAGCGTGAGGTTTACAATTCATATCATAAAAAATGATCGGTTTTTATTATTAAAAATGCACAAAAATTGTTTTTGTTTTGTGTTAAATATAATGAAAATAATTGTTGATTTTAGTCTTAAAAAGTTATATTATGTTAGTGGTTAATTTTGTGATTTTGGTATTATATAGGAGGTTATCTTAATGGTTCCGTCTAATCCCGTGATGTTCGCCATAAGTATGTTTATACAAATTTTTTCGCTGCTTATCGGCGGATATTATTTATTCGTCTCATTATTTGGCTGGATTCCTAAAAAAGACAAAACTCAACCTTTAGGCAGCAAAAAGTATTCGTATGCTCTTTTGGTGTCTGCGCATAACGAAGAAATGGTTATTGCTCAGCTTATAGAAAGCTTAAAACGTCAAAACTATGACAAGGACTGTTACGATATATTCGTCATAGCCGACAATTGTACCGATAATACCGCAAATGTTGCAAGAGAAGCCGGAGCAATCGTTTATGAACGCTTTAACGATACACTTAAGGGTAAAGGCTTTGCTCTTGAATGGATGTTTGATAAGCTGTTCAAAATGGAAAAGCAGTACGATTACATTGCAATATTTGATGCCGACAACCTCGTCGACCCTAACTTTTTAACAGAAATGAACATACAGGCAAACAAAGGACATAAGGTTGTACAGGGTTATATAGACAGCAAAAATCCGTTTGATTCATGGATAACCTGTGCTTATTCCTTTAGCTTCTGGAGTATTAGCCGTGTGTTCCAGCTTGCACGATATAATTTGGGACTGTCGTGTCAGCTCAGCGGAACCGGATTTATTATAAATACAGAAACCTTAAAAGAACTCGGCTGGGGTGCAACGTGTCTGACGGAAGATATGGAATTTACCATGAAGCTTGCGTTAAACCATGAAAGAGTTGCATGGGCTCACAACGCTATTGTTTATGATGAAAAGCCGCTTACATTGGCACAGTCGTGGAGACAAAGAGTCCGTTGGATGCAAGGACATGTGGACGTAGCAAGCAGATTTTGGACAAAGCTTGTTAAACAGGCAATAAAAGAAAAGGATCCTGTATGTTTCGACTGCTCTGTTTATCTGATTCAACCTGTACGTGTTATTGCAATGGGATTTATAACATTTATGGCATGGGCTCAAACCTTCTACCCTGACGGAAATCTCGGCTTTGTACAAATGGATTATTTGTTCAAAAATCCTATTATATGGAACGCTTTTGTCGCAATACAATTTTTGTATATGCCTGCGGTTATTGCGTTTGAACGCAAACAGTTTAACGCACGTATGTTTATTGGTTATATAACATATTTCGTATACTCATTAACCTGGGTTCCTATAACCATTCAAGGATTTATTAATAAAAATAAAACAGAATGGTCGCATACGGTTCATACAAGACAGATAAGCATAGACGATTTTGTATCAAAGCAATAATTTATTTAATCATGACTACCGGCTAAGCCGGTAGTTTTTTTGCGACTATAAGTCGCTTTTGTACCTGACCGGACCGCTTTCATTATGCAACTGGGAAGTGTTTTTTTTAACGGCAAAAGCCTTTTTGGAACCATCAGCTTATCCGGTGGTTTTCGTTATACAAAAATAACCCGTGTGTTGCTTAATTCAAACACGGGTTATTCGACAGTCTGAAACCACGCATAGATGGCGTGGTTTTTAAATGTTATCGGCTTTTAGGAATAAAAACGAAACCAATCTAATGCCAGTTCGCCTGTGCCGTGGTAGGTCAGACAGATATCCGTTGTGTCATTCAGGCACGGTTATTGAAAATATGAATGTGAGGGTCACAGACTCCTGTTTTCGGTAGTATTGGATTCATAACAGTCTCCTTCATATCGTAATAGCTTTATTATAAAAAAGGTATCTCCAAAAGTCAATACACACAATGATACATTCCATATTTAAATAACGATATTTTACCGCTGATTGTAAAACGAAGCTGCAATAGCAGCAAAACGGACTGCAATTACATTGCAGTCCGTTTATTGGATATTTTGCTTAACACTATTCTCCTGCAG
>CAJOGA010000077.1 GCA_905233855.1 uncultured Clostridia bacterium | reverse complement strand
ATTATGTGGGACAAATATATGCATTCTTATAAACTTATGGTTGAAGGTCTTTCAGGCAACACCGATAAAACCGTTCAAAAATCCGTTGATATGTATAAGGATGCTATTGAGCTTTTGGAGCTAAAAATGTACGAATCAAATATTATGTTCAACGAAGATGGTGGCATCTCTGTTAAAATACCGCCTAATTATTTTGGCTGATACTTTATTGATACTATAAAATTGTACTCAAAATGTAAAAAGAAGTTGTTGAGCTTGAACTTCAGCACTCTAACACTTTGCTTGAACAGTGCTAGAAAGGAATGATAGTATGCCTCAAATATGTGAAAAATGCGGTAAAAAAGTTGGAGTATTTTCAGGAGGATTAGATTTGAAAGAAGGGCGCATAATGTGTAACGAATGCGCCTCACCGATTCGTGAAGAACTGTCATCACTCTTATATTCTGCAAACGGATTAGAAGTTTTTAATGAATTGAAAAATACTATACTTGAAAAAAGCGAAAAACTCTACGATGAAAAAATTCAAAATGATATAGTAAGCATTATTAATGAAAAGTATAATAATTCTCATTTATCATCGCATGAAGAAGCAAAAAAACATAAAGAATTTATTGAAAATTATATGTTAACAACCGGATATGACTTTAGCGGCTATAAAATCACAAAATATTGTGGTGTTATTAGCGGTCAAGTAGTTTTAGGCACTGGTTTTCTCTCAGAATTTACCGCTTCATTTGCTGACTTTTTTGGTGAGGAATCAAATAAATTTGCTGACAAGTTAGAAACCGCTAAAAATGCAGCTTTAGAAAAGCTGATAATTAAATCTGCTGAAAAAGGCGGAAATGCTATAATCGGTGTCGATTTTGATTACATAACTTTTCATGGCAATATGATCGGTGTAGTTGCTAATGGCACAAGCGTTGTTATTGAACAGCCCAATAACAATTAATCCAATTTTATCACCAAAACATCAACCTTAATCATCATTGCATAATTCATTTATCTAAGACGATACTATATCTAAAAGTCTTTTGGAGGAATGTTATATGAAAAAATCAAAAAAAGATATAATCAAGACCACTCCTTTTGGATATAAAAATTCAAAAGAGTTTTTTGACAATATCGTTAGTGTCAAATTTAATAAGTTGAAATCTCTCAATTCAGACGTTAATCCTTTTGAACTGTTCTATGATTTTATTTTTTCTGCTGGAGCTTTAAGAGATTGGATTTGTCACGAATTTGATTATACGGAAGACCAGAAAAAACAGGTGTTTTTCAGCAAAAAATATTTTACTGCATTACATTCCATCTATAACAATAGCAAACATTACACTCTAACCGATAACAATAGAACATATGATGTTTTATTAGATGGCAAAGCACTATTACCTACAGACGAAAACGGTAACAGTATATGGACAGATGATTTTATATGGGATAATTCAGCAATATGGACGGATAAAAATATTGGTGATAGTGGCGGCTTTAATTATATTTGTGAAATCGTTGAAAAAGAAACCGGAAGAAGTGAATGCATATACTTGTTTGAAATATGCAAGCAGGCATATGCAGAATATGAAAAATTGATCAAGGAACATTATAATCAAAAGTAAAAATCTATCTATAAGCAAGAATTGTACTCAAAATGTACTCAAACGCAAAAATAAATCCCCGAAAATCCACTGTTCATGCGGATTTCGGGGATTTTTCATTTTACTCCCACTCAATGGTTGCAGGTGGTTTGCTTGTTATATCATACACTAATCTATTAACGTTCGGCACTTCATTAACGATACGCACCGACACCTTCTCCAGCACATCGTACGGTATACGTGCCCAATCGGCTGTCATAAAGTCGGTAGTCGTTACAGCTCTGAGCGCCATGGTGTAGCTGTATGTACGCTCGTCGCCCATAACACCGACGCTTTTCATATCGGTTATAACCGCAAAATACTGATTGATACTTCTGTCCAAGCCGGCATTTGCAACCTCTTCGGTAAAAATCGCATCGGCTTCACGCAACATCTCCAAACGGTCTTTTGTTATATCTCCTATCACACGCACGGCAAGACCCGGTCCCGGGAACGGCTGACGCCATACCAGCTTTTCAGGTATCCCAAGCTCTATTCCAACCTTTCTTACCTCGTCTTTAAACAAATTCCGCAACGGTTCTATTATCTCTTTAAAATCCACATAATCCGGCAGACCGCCAACGTTGTGGTGGCTCTTTATAACAGCGGCATCGCCGTGTCCGCTTTCTATAACGTCGGGATATATTGTGCCTTGAACAAGATAATCAACCGTACCTATCTTTTTAGCCTCAGCCTCAAACACACGTATGAACTCTTCACCGATAATCTTACGTTTCGTCTCAGGATCGCTTACTCCGGCAAGCTTACCCAAAAACCTGTCCTCGGCATTTACGCGTATAATATTCATGTCGAACTGCTCTTTAAATATCTTTTCGACGGTGTCGCCCTCGTTTTTACGCAAAAGGCCGTGATCCACAAATACGCAGGTGAGCTGTTTGCCGACTGCTTTGTGTATCATAACTGCCGCAACAGAGCTGTCCACACCGCCCGAAAGAGCACACAGCACCTTCTTATCGCCGATTTTTTCTTTAAGTGCCTGTATGGAGCTTTTTGCAAAGTCGCTCATGTTCCAGTCGCCTTTACAATCACATACGTCATACAAAAAGTTTTTAAGCATTGTCTGACCAAACGGTGTGTGATTAACCTCAGGATGGAACTGTACACCGTAAAAGCCTTTTTCTGCATTCTCATACGCCGCTACGGGACACGTTTGAGTTGACGCCGTTATTTTAAAGCCTTCAGGCAGTTTTATAACCTGGTTTGTATGGCTCATCCAGCACACATTCTCGCCTTCAATACCGCTAAACAGCACACTCTTGCCAAGAGTTACATCTGTTTTGCCGTATTCACGCTTGTCCGCCGTGCCGACGTCGCCGCCGAGCATATATGCCATAAGCTGTATGCCGTAGCATATACCAAGCACAGGCACGCCCAAAGAAAACACCTCTTTATCACACATCGGCGCTCCTTCTTCAAACACGCTGCTTGGTCCGCCGGTAAAGATAATACCCTTCGGATTATATGCCTTTATTTTTTCTATAGACGTGTTATACGGCACAACCTCACAATACACATTCAGTTCACGCACACGCCGTGCAATAAGCTGATTATACTGTCCGCCGAAATCCACTACCAAAACAGTTTCGTTCTTCATATCTATCCTCATTTCTGTATTAAACTGCATATTTTTATCTATTTTACCACACCTGTTTGCATTTGAAAATAGCTTTTTTACATTTTTCAACAATTATTTTGTTGAAATTAATTAAAAGCACAATTTACAAAAATTGTAAAAAAACTTGATTTATGGATTTCTTTGATGTATAATACATTCTGTGTACGTATACGTACAGTAAAATTTTGAGAATAATAGCTTTATTTGGCATAACATAAATGCGGTTGACACAGCCTCTTAATCGGTTCGTTTCAAAGAGAGAGCGACAGAAGAATAAGCAGAAAGGATTGATGCCCAAAATGGCGGATAACAGGCAGAATCAATTTGAACACGGAACATGGCAAAGAAGAAGTATAATTAATGATTACGATATAAATAAAACCAATAGATTATATGAAAATTGCTCCGCATCATCAGTTAAAAAGGAAAAGATTAAAAAGAGTCCGAAACGGAACAGGTCGTTTACGGAATTTATATTGCAGCCGTTGGTTATTGCTGTTGCATTTTTATGCTGCGGCATAAAAGATGTTTGGGAAAGCTTTTTTGTCAGATTTGAAAAAACCGGCGGCAAAAGAACGGGTATATTCAATAAAATAACTGCGTCAACAGCTGTATATGCTGTCGTTTTGGTTATCATATGCGTTGTAATGTTTAATTGCTTTGATGTCGGATATGCCGTAAGCGTAGGGGATAAAAACCTGGGTATAGTGCGTAATTCCGAAGTGCATAAAGCCGCACTTGACGATGTTAATAACGAATTGGTAGGATTGTTTGGCGAAAATTGTGCTTTGGATTATGAATACACATTATTGCCGCGTGTGATTTTAAAAGGGAAATACACATCGGATAACGACCTTAAAGAAAATATACGTTCATTGTCCGACCGCATGACGGTTGCGTTTGCGTTAAATGCCAACGGAGTTGACATTGCCGCTTTTAAAACGCGTCAGGAGCTGGACGAAGCGTTGGAAACCTTTAAGAAAAGCTATGAATCCGACGGCACAATACAAGCGGAATTTACTCAGCTGCTTTTGGTTGAGGAAAAGAATGTGCCCGTAACAATGGTGAGGACGGCTCAGCAGGCACAGCAATATTTTGCACAGACGTATCTGGCAGATTCAACATACACCGCAACCGAAGACACAACCGTTGAAAAGATTGCAAAGAAATTCGGCATATCGTCTGCCACAGTCAGAGAGCTTAACCCCGGAATAAAAAATAACATAGAACCGGGCACTACTTTGGCGGTTAAAGAATACAAAAATGTTTTGCAGGTGCAAACAGTATCTCAGGTAACATACGAAGACAAAATACCTTATGAAGATAAAACCGTTGAGGATTCATCAATGTATAAGGGTGAGTCTAAGATTGAAACCAACGGCGTTGACGGCAAAAAGTCGGTAGATGCGGAGGTTGTGGCGGTAAACGGCGTTGTTGTTGACACCATAGTTTTAAATGAAACCACTCTGACGGAGCCTGTGGCACGCGTTACAAAGGTTGGTACAATGGAAAAGCCTAAATACGTGGGCACGGCAAAATTCATGTTCCCTACAGCCGGCACGGTAACATCGCGTTTTGGCTCGCGTTGGGGAAGAAACCATAACGGAATGGATATTGCAAACAGCACGGGAACGCTGATAAAGGCGTCTGACAACGGCATTGTAACGTTTGCCGGCACAAAAAGCGGATACGGTTTGATAGTTATAATTGACCATCAGAACGGATACGAAACCTATTACGGTCATTGCAGTAAACTGGCGGTAAAGCAAGGCGACAAAGTGCTAAAGGGGGATGTAATAGCATACATGGGAAGCACAGGCAACAGCACCGGTTCGCATCTGCATTTTGAGATACGTAAAAACGGCACTCCGTTGAATCCGGGCAATTTTGTGAATTAATAAAAAGGAGAATTGACTATGCATTGTCCTAACTGCGGTAAAAAATGTTCAAACACACAAACTGCGTGTCCGAGCTGCGAAACTGTGTTTGCCACAAGCGAACAGCTGGCGGAAATGGTGGTATTAAGAGGCAACCTGAGCGAAATGGATGCAAATATGACGGTGTCGCTGTTGAGTTCATATAAGATACCGGCATACAAAACAAGTCATAAAGGAGCGGCAATAAATATATACCTGGGCATATCTCAATACGGTATAGACGTTAAGGTGCCGCAGTCGATGTACGAGCAGGCGGATGAAATTTTAAAAGCAGAACCTATAGAACCGCTTGACGATAATTGGTGGGAAAATAAGGAACCCGAAAGCGACGCGGAAGATAATGAAAACAGTTGAGATATACACCGACGGGGCGTGCAGCGGTAATCCCGGTCCCGGAGGTTACGGAACCATTTTAAAATACGGGGAAAGCGAAAAATGCTTAAGCGGTGCATACAGAAGCACTACCAATAACCGAATGGAGCTTATGGCGGCAATAGCCGGACTTAAAGCGTTGAAGGAGCAATGCAACGTTATGCTCTACAGCGACTCAAAATATCTTGTGGATGCTGTTGAAAAGGGCTGGGCAAAGCGTTGGCGTGCAAACGGGTGGATGCGTACGTCAAAGGACAAGGCGTTAAACCCCGACTTGTGGGCGGAATTGCTCACGCTTTTGGAATATCACAATGTTGAGTTTGTCTGGGTTAAGGGGCATGCGGGGCATCCCATGAACGAGCGGTGCGATAAAATGGCTGTGGAAGCAGTTAAAAGCGGAAAATTTTCAGATTAAGAATATATTGCAAAAGAGAAAGGATGTAAGGATATGAGTAAATTAATCGAACAAAACTATCAGAACGCAAAAGAAGCGTATGCAAAATGGGGCGTGGATGTTGACAAGGCTATGGAAAAGCTTGACAACATCTCAATATCCATCCATTGTTGGCAGGGCGACGACGTTATAGGCTTTGAAAACGATGCCGGCTCCCTCACGGGCGGCATACAGACAACAGGTAACTATCCGGGCAAGGCAAGAAACGGCGAAGAATTAAGAGCCGATTTGGAAAAGGTGCTTTCGCTTTTGCCGGGCGATGCTTATAAGGTAAATGTACATTCATTGTATGCCGAAACAGACGGCGTTAAGGTGGACAGAGACGCTCTTGAACCTAAACACTTCGCAAAATGGGTTGACTGGGCAAAGAAAAATAAGCTTGGTCTTGACTTTAATCCGTCATTCTTTTCACATCCTTTGAGCGAAAACGGAACACTCAGCAGTATAGATGAGGGCATAAGAAAATTCTGGATAGAACACGGTAAGCGTTCGCGTGAAATAGGCGAATACTTTGGTAAGGAATTGGGTCAGGCTTGTATTAATAACATATGGATTCCCGACGGTTCAAAAGATATTGTGGTTGATAAGCTTGCACCGCGTTTAAGACTTAAAGATTCGCTTGATCAGATTTTAGCTGCACCTATATCAAAAAAATACAATAAAGACGCTGTTGAAAGCAAAGTGTTCGGTATCGGTTCTGAAAGCTATGTTGTCGGTTCACATGAATTTTATATGGGATATGCAATCAAAAACAATACTTTGTTGTGTCTTGATGCAGGACACTTCCATCCTACAGAAGTAATATCGACAAAAATTTCGGCTATATTTAACTTTGTTGATGAGTTGTTGTTGCACGTGAGCCGTCCTGTTCGTTGGGACAGCGATCATGTTGTTATACTGGATGATGAGCTTAACGCAATAGCACAAGAGTTGGTAAGAAACGATTTTATACCTAAAACAAATATAGCTCTTGACTTCTTTGATGCAAGCATTAACCGTATTGCAGCTTGGACTATCGGCACACGCAACACAAGAAAAGCGTTGCTTGCTGCATTGTTGGAGCCTACGGCGGCTTTGAAAAAGGTTGAAGCTGAAGGCGATTTCACATCACGTCTTGCGTTGCTTGAAGAGTTCAAGACATATCCTATGGGTGCTGTTTGGGATTACTACTGCTTGAAGCATGACGTACCTGTTAAGGAAGCATGGCTTGATGAAGTTAAAGCATACGAAAAGGACGTTTTGTCCAAGAGATAAATGGTATAGATAAATTTAACGGGCAGTCCAAACTGCCCGTTTTTTAGTTGGAAAATATTGTTTAAAAGCCTTCCCCTTGAGGGGAAGGTGGGTTTTGCAAAGCAAAACTCGGATGAGGTGAAAGATAAGTGTAATAATGAATTGAAATAAACGCATAGTCTCCCCGCAAGGGGAAGCCTTGGAATAGCCGCCTTGATAGCGATTGCCGAAAAAACCTTCCCTGTGCAAGCGAAGGTTCTGTTATAGGTTGGTATTTCTGCTTACGATGTTTTCTTTTCCACCTCATCCACCGCAAGCGGTCCCCCTTCCCCTTGAGGGGAAGGCTCAATAATGTTCCCTTGTTTAAATTTTATATGTAGGGGCGATTCACGAATCGCCCGTTTTTGGGGCGTTCGTACATTTATGTAGGAACGATGTGGTCATCGTCCCCTGCGATAGTAAATGCATATTCCGTAGGCGACGGCCTCTGTGCCCTCCCGAAATAATATTGTTTATTTAGAGAATAAGCCTTCCCCTTGAGGGGAAGGCTTTGTTCCGTAAAAATGCAGCAACAACCTCATTCCGTAGGGGACGGCCTCCCGGACGTCCCGTTGATTCGGGCTGTCGAGGACGCCGGACCATACATTCATTTATTATGAATTTGAACAATTCGGAAGGGTTGTCAAATCAGAAAACAATCCCTCAGTCAAACCTTCGGTTTGCCGGCTCCCTTTACACAAGGGAGCCTTTTTTACGCATATTCAGGTTGTTCCCTACAGAATTTCGCTTTTTTTGGCATTTCCCAATGGGTTTAAACTATCAAAGCCGTCAAGGAAGAACACCTTAACATAGCCATTCTTATAACTTTCATCAGCAGACACGGACAGAGCAATACCGCCGTCGGTTGTTGTTGCACTGCCGCTTGTAATTGCTATAAGGCTGTTGTTTTCATCATACACGCCAAGAACCACACGGCAATCTTCAAGGATTTTTTCAAGCTCGATTACGGCGGTTATTGTTCCGCTGCCATAATGACATTCGATTATTTTTCCTCTTACACTACTGTTGCCGGTTTTGCCAAATATCATATTTGCATTTAAAAGATAATCGTTACCAGAGCCAATTTTAATTTCATCCCAATCATCTTCACTTCCGCCATAATATACATCGGTAAGGCTGCTGCAACGGTAAAACGCACTATCGCCAATACTTGTTACGCTGTCGGGCATTATGATTGATGTAAGGCTGCTGCAATTGTAAAACGCACTAACGCCAATACTTTTTACGCTGTCAGGTATGGTGATTGAGGTAAGGCTGCTGCAAGCACTAAAC
>CAJOGA010000076.1 GCA_905233855.1 uncultured Clostridia bacterium | reverse complement strand
ACGCCGAACCCTACAATTTGTATTGCTCACATAATACCAATACAATATATGTAGGGGACGGCCTCCCGGACGTCCCGACAAAACATTTTGCTACAGCCCCTTTTTAATTATGCAATTAATTTTATCAAATTTCGAAAAATGTAAAATTTACTTGACATTATGAAGATGTGATGCTACAATTATGTAAAGTCAGATATACATTTTAAAATAAGGAGGATGTGTGTGAAAAACAGAATAAAAGAATACAGAAAGGAAAGAAACCTGACGCAGGACGACTTGGGGAAAGCGGTTGACGTAACAAGGCAGACTATTATATCGCTCGAAAGCGGAAGGTATATAGCTTCGCTTCAGCTTGCTTTCAAATTAGCAAAATTTTTTAATGTTCAAATTGAAGATTTATTCATTTTTGAGGAGGAATAGTATGGAATTCATGAAAAAGCTCAAAAAAAGATTAATTATTGCCGTTGTGCAGATAATTATCGGGGCTGCATTTGTAGCTTTGTTTTGCTGTAATATAAGCCAAAACCAATATTTACAGACACTCGGCATCGCACTTATTATAACGGGTATTGCAAGAATAGTACAGTATAAGAGGATTACAAAAGACGAAGAATCTATCCGTCGGCAAAGAATTGCAGAAACCGATGAGAGAAATATTGCTATTATGCATAAAGCAAAGAGCACAGCATTTGGTTTGTATGTGTTAATCGCCGCTTTGACGGTTATAGTCTTGGAGGTAATAGAAAAAACAGATTATTCAAACATATTGGCACTGAATGTTTGTACATTGGTAGCGCTGTATTGGATAAGCTATTTGGTATACAGTAAAAGGTCATAACGGATTGATGAAAAAAATAAGAATCAGCCTCATAAACGGAACTGTATTCAGTAAATATTAATTGCCGACTGGATTATCCAAAAAGAAATAAAATTGCACTCACCTGTTTTTGACGGGCGAGTGCATTTTATTATTCGTCTTCGGAACACGACGCTTTGCGTATATCTTTGACATGTTTAATGGATTATAAAAAAATGTACCGAGAATATTAATTCCCGATACATTTTACCTTGTTATACATCTTGACCATACAGACCATTTAATATAATTATTTATTCTTCGTCGTTTTGGACGTTTTCAACTGCTTCGGTTTCGACAGTTTCCGTTTCTGCAGCTGTTTCGTTTTCGTCGGGTGCATCGTTGTTTTCAACTGCAACAGCAGGCGTTTTGTCTTTTTCTATTGATATACCTTCGATGTGTATGTTTACTTTTTCAACATTAAGTCCTGTCATTGTTTCAACTTCGGTTTTAACAGCATCCTGAGCCTCCCATGCTATTTCAGGGATTTTAACGCCGTAGTCTACCAAAATATATAAATCTATAACGACGTTGTTATCGGTTATTGCAACCTTTACGCCCTTGCTCAGATTTTTTTTGGCGCCGAATATCTGTGCAATATCACCGGCTATGGAACCGCACATTCCTGCAATGCCTTTAACCTCCATGGTTGCAACGCCGGCGATGGTGGATACCACTTCTTCCGATATTTTTATATTGCCTGCTACATCGTTCATGTTATTGTTTTCACTCATTAGTTAATTCCTCCCATTTTGTATTGTCATTTGCGACAATTGTAATACGGTTATTTAATATTAACTTTTAAAGCTTGTCATATATATTATACCACATCATTTATTTAACTTCAACTATTTTTATATTTTTGTCAACGTTACTGTTGGAAACAACAATATCCTTTATTTTGGCGATGTCGCTGTCCGACAACCCGTCAAACTTGACGGTAACGGTTGCCGCACCGTCGCTTAATATAACCAGCGATTCATAGCCCTTGGCACGCAGCAGACTTTCTATTATAGCCTCGGCTTCAACGTTTTTGCCTATCTGTATTATTTGTTCCTGTGCCGCTTGCTTGGCTGCTGCGTCAAAATTCGGGTTGGAAGCCGTTTGAGTAAGTATTTCTATAGATTTGGAACGTGCTTCTTCGCGTTCAAGCTTTGTTAGAGCAAAATAATCGGTTTCGGATTCGGCTGTGTTTGCGTTTACGTATTTTGCCTCACCCAATTTTTTGGCGGTTTGCGCTTCATCCGTCAGGTCAAACTGTTCGTTATAAACTATATCCTCAGACGCCACATCTGCAGTGTCTTCATCCCGGTATTGCCAATTTATGTATCCCGCTACACCGACCAATACCACTAACGCCGTTATTACAATATGCTGTCTTTTTACTACTACCATTTAAAATATCCTCCTGTACTGTATCATTTTTTAACAAAAACTTTAATTTTATGTATCGGCACATCACAAACAGCACCGACAGCCTCTGTCAGAGCTTGTTTTATATTTGGATCATTTGCTCCTTCGGATACAACTATCACTCCCTTCACCTTGGCGTATTCCTCCTCGACCACAATAGGCAACGACTCCGATATTATGATGTTTTTTTCTTCGGTATGTTTGCTGTCGTACTTTGTTCTTGCGGAGTCGGTTTCATCCGATGTATCGGTTGATTCTTTGCTGTCATATGCCAACACTTTTTTTCCGGTGTTTTCATAGCTGATCATGACAGATACCTTTCCGGCACCGTTTATCTCGGACAATATTTTGCTTAAATTCTCCTCAAGATTGTTTGACGGAGAAGCGGGGGAATTGCCGGAGCTTTGCACAGCGGTTTTCTTTGCACTTTTGTCAGTATGTGAAAATGTGCCCGGCAGTATCAAAATACCTATCCCGATTATTAATATTATATATAAAACGGTATTATTCTTGTTTTTGAGGAATTTGTCCAATATAACCTTGAGTTTTTCCATAAATATGCCTTCTTTGCAAATTAATCTGTTATATAAACGCTGTCTGTGTCAATGTTGTAGTTTTGGCTTATATATTTTTTTATTTCCAATGCGTTTGCGTGCGTTCTGACGGTTATGCTGTCGATGCTGTTGCCGTCCTGCGACAGCGTAACTGCTACCGACGCCGCTACGCCGTAGGTGTCAACTATATACCGGCGTATGCTCTCTTGCAGATTTTCGCATATGTTGGTTTTTTTGTAATTTTCATATGCTGTTAAATCATCGTCCGCAAGATGCGTATCGGAAAAATGTAATGACGGCAAAGGCTTATTTATTATGTCGATAACAGGCGATACTATAACCAAAAGCATAACAAGAGACGTTATAAAAGAAAGCTGCTTTTTAAGCGGGTTTGTCTGACTTATCAATAAATTCATAACAGAGCTTATCAACGCCACGCTCACGATGCTGAGTAAGTATTGCTTCATATTTATCCTCCTTGCGTTGCGGCTATCACTATGGCGGTTACAACAATGACGGTAAGCGACGATAACGTAACGGCAGCCACGGTAAGCTGCAAAGTGTCGGCAACCGAATTAATGAGAGACGTAAAACGTTTGTCGGTGATGGGTTCGGTCAATGCGGCGGCAAAGCGGAATATGATAAGCAAAGCGGCAAGCTTCAAAAGAGGATATGCCGACATGACAATTATTATAACAATCAAACTTGCCCCTACGGAGTTTTTGATAAGCTTTGCACTTGCTCCGGCAAGCTCTATGGCGTCGCCCATTGCTCCGCCGACAACGGGTATAAAGGTGTTGGCCGCAAGCTTTGCGGTTTTGGCCGTTATGGCGTCTATAGAGGGTGCTACAAAACCGTATATCGAGCTTATTGCCACAAACAGTGCCGCCGAAGCACCAAGCACGGATTTGATTATGCCGCCTGCCGTATTGCTCAAATTCGTGAGCGATGGGGATGTGTTTAAATTTGACACTATGGATATTGCCGCGGCAAAGCCTATGCCGGGCATGATGAAATATTTTAAAATGTATTGCATTATGTAAACACAGGAATACAAAACCGGTTTAAACAGTGCGGCGGCGGAGACATGTCCTGCGGCAAAGGCAAACCCCATCAGCACGGGCGATACCTTTGCGGTGAGGGTATATACGTCGCTGACCGTGCGGCTTGTCAGCGTCATGGCGTCTTGCAAAGCCTTTATGCATGCAACCGCCGCAAGAGCATAGCATATGAAAAAGACAAGATCGTTCACGCCGTCTTTGCCAAAGCTTGTTTGCATTGCCGACACTATCGCACAAAGCATGGCAAGAGAGAGTACGGTAAAAAATATGCCCATGCCTGTTTTTAATTCACCAAACAAAGCCGATGTTATCTTTTCAATCAGCGTTGACGGTTCTATTTTAAACTCGGCATTTGCCAAAGCACTTGCTATGGCGTAAAAATCCAGACTGTCGGTAAAAACGTTGTCTGAAGCCGGAATTTGTATGTCAAGAGCGTCTTTGGGTATTGTTATTTCTGCATGGACAACTGTGGGGAACAGGCATATAAACGTTAAAACGGCAATTAAAAATCTTTTGTTCAATTTAAAGCCTCCGTAATTAAATCAGTTCAATAATGGTGTTTATCATGGCTATGATCACAGGCATGGCTATAATCAATAAACACACGCGTCCGGCAAGCTCCGTCTTTAGTGCGATAGCACCTTGTCCGGCGTCTTTTGCACTTTGAGATGCAAATTCGGTCAGATAGCTTATGCCCAAAGCCTTTATTACGGCAGAGGTGTAGGTCTGATTTATGTTAAGACGCGACATCATATCACGGACAGTGTTTAAGATGTTAAATAAAGCGTCGGAAATCATCAAAAGCAGTACAAACCCCGTTATCAGCGAAACTGCAAGTGCAAATTCACTCTTTTGCTGCTTTAACACCACCGCACACACCGTGCCTATCAACGCTATTGCTGTTATCTGAAGTATACTCATCATAACTCCTATAATCCGAACATGCTTTTCATGGCGTCAAACAGAACGCTTATCTGTCTTGCAACTATCAGCATAACAACCACCAGTCCGGCAAGTGTTGTCAGCATGGCTTGGTCTTCTCTGCCGGAACGTGTTAACAGCTGGCTTAATACCGCCACTATTATGCCTATTGCCGCCACCTGAAATATTAAATCCACTCCCAAAATAATCACACCTTTCTAAAACAACACTATAACAACGGCAAGTCCCAAAAGCAGGCTGATGCCTGCATACATTTTTGCATTGCGTTCATAATCCAGCCGTGCCTGTGTGCATTGTACATCGGTCAGTGCTGTTATATGACGAAGAGTGCGTATCTGATTGGACGTATCGGTTGTGCCGAGTTCTGAGCCTAACGGCAGAAGAATTTGCATGTCGGAGTTTGTTAAACACAAG
>CAJOGA010000075.1 GCA_905233855.1 uncultured Clostridia bacterium | reverse complement strand
TCACACCACTTCATATATTTTTCCGCCATGTGATACTGAACAAGTTTTGCGTGACAGGGCTTGTTCAGGTTTATAAGTCCGAAAAACGGTTTTAACTTAATTAAACATTCGGTCATAATATCCGCCATTGTTTCGGGCGAAAGTGCTTTATCACTGCCCAGCCATACACCGATAAAGACACAGGCAAAATACATATTTAAGGAAAATGGGTTGCCTTTCCCAAGTTCGGGTGCGTGGTCTATCAATAAGTAATACTCTTTTTTTCCGCTATTCATAATCTCTTTTGTAAGCGGAGGCGACAGCCGTTCATTCAAACTTTTCTTTATACTTCCTCTAAAAAAATTCCAATAAAAAGCGTTTTGCTTCACTTTCTCACCGCCTCTCGGATTTTTATGCAATACTCCATTTTCCGCTTTCGTTTTGGAGCATTGCCATTCGTGCATACATACCGTTTTTATTCATAAGTTCATCAGGGGAGCCTTGCTCTGCTACTTTGCCGCCCGCAAGCACAATAATTTTATCCGCTGCCGCAACGGTTCTCATACGGTGTGCAATAACAAGTACGGTTTTCCCTGAAAGAAGGCGGGAAAGTGCTCCCTGCACCTTTGTTTCATTTTCAACATCAAGTGATGCAGTTGCTTCGTCAAGCAACACTATCGGAGCGTCTTTTAAGAGTGCCCTTGCAATAGAGATACGCTGACGCTCACCGCCTGACAGCTTTGCTCCGTTTTCGCCAATTCTTGTATCGTAACCATTCGGAAGTCTTTTTATAAATTCCTCGCAGTTCGCAGCTTTTGCCGCATTGATTACTTCATCATCAGTTGCACCGTGTTTACCTAATCTGATATTTTCCATTACGGTATCGTCAAACAATACAACATCCTGAAATACCATAGAATATCTGCCAAGTAAAACTTCCGGATCAATTTTGGAAATATCAACACCGCCGACAGTAATTGTACCGCTCTCTATATCCCAAAGTCTTGCCGCAAGCCTTGCCACAGTGCTTTTACCTGAACCGGAAGGCCCAACAAGCGCGGTAACTTCGCCTTCCTTTGCCGTGAAACTGACATTTTTCAAAACATCTTTATTATCATAGGCAAAATTGACATTTTTGAAAACAATATCGTTTCCGTTAGGGGAAAATACCTCACTACCGCCGGCAGCAGGCGTTTCATATATTTCCGTTAAACGGTTTGCGGAGACTTGTGATAAAAACAGTTCTGCGATAAGTGCAAGGCTTTGGTCGAAAGGCGCATAAACACGGGTTATAACCAAGAGGAACATAAACAGGACCATAAAATCAATTCTGCTGCGTGATATAAGCTCTGCACCCGTAAGAATGGTAGTGGCAACACCGAGACGCATTATAACGCTTGCCGCATTTACAAATATTCCCGTTGCAAATTCGCCGTGTTTCATAACATATTCCTGTCTGTCAATTTTTTTATCAAGTCTTTCAAGGTATATTTCTTCCTGATTGGTTGCACGGATCTCTCTGATGTTTTCAAGCGTTTCCTGAATTTCATCAGAAACATCTAACGAGGCGCGTTTTGTTTTTTCAGCGTTACGCTCCGACATTTTCTTGCTTCCGAATAAAAGTATAAACGCCACAGGAACGCCCCAAAGTACGGCAATCGCCAACCGCCAATCGTATATAAAAAGCATTACGGCAATAATGCCTGTTGAAATAAACGAGCCGTACAAATATCCCAAAACGTGCGACCATACATGCTCCATACGATTCACATCGCCCATTATCGTTTCTGTAAGGTCGGCTAAATCTCTTTTTCCGAAAAATCCGAGAGGGAGTTTGCGAAGTCTTTCGGCAAGACCTATACGCATTGTTTTGACCTCGCCATATACAAGTCCGTATGTTGCCCTGTACTGCTGCAAATGCGTAAATAGAGATAGTGCGAGAAAAGCAATTAAGGCAACAATATACTTTACGGCACTTGAAATTTCGGTGCCGTTTACAAGCACATTCATATACTCTGTCATCATATAGTATAAAATTCCTATTCCACCCATAACGACAAGGTTGACAATGACAGTCCAAAAGGTTCCTTTTTTTGTGTTTTTAACACCTTGTTTACTCAGTGCATATTTTCTGCGAAAATTTTCACCAAACATATTTATTTCGCCTCCTCTGATAAAATACGCCACTTAGCCGCTTTATTGTAATCTTCCCACATACGGGCATACAAACCGCTACTTTCCAAAAGCTCCGTATGCGTGCCCTGCTCTGTTATCCTTCCCGAATCAAGTACGATGATCTTGTCTGCACCTACAACCGTTGACAGTCTGTGAGCAATCATAATAACCGTACGCCCTTTGGTAAGTGCGGAAAACGCCTTTTGTATAAGCGCCTCATTTTCAGGATCGGCAAAAGCCGTTGCCTCGTCAAGTACAATAATAGGTGCGTTTTTCAAAATAGCACGGGCAAGAGCGATACGTTGCTGTTCGCCGCCCGAAAGATAAGTGCCCTCCGAGCCGATAACCGTATCTATGCCGTCAGGCAGTTTTTCTATTATATCATTGCACTGTGCCGCCGATAGAGCCTGTTCGACTTCCTCGCGGCTTGCATCAGGACGGGAAGCACGTACATTTTCTAAAATTGAGGTCTTAAACAGGCGGTTGTTCTGGAAAACAAACGCGATATTATCCATAAGTATATGCGGATCAACCTTAGTCACATCAGCACCGCCGACCTTCACAACGCCTTTGGAAGCGTCCCAAAAACGGGGAATAAGGCTTGCGGCTGTTGTTTTTCCGCCGCCGGAAGGTCCTACAAGAGCAACGGTCTGTCCCGGCTCGACACAGAAGGATACGTGTTCAAGTGCGGGAATATCAGCTCCCTCGTATGCAAAGGTAACGTCCTGAAATTCTATGCTGTTATCCTTTGGCAAAATTAGGTTATCCGCTATTTTAAGTGTCGGAGCATTGATAATATGGCTGATACGCCCAAGCGCTGTGCTTGCAAGTATTGTTCCGCTTGCCGCAAACATTATTTTAGCAAGCGCAGTTGAAATAATCGCAGAGAATATAGCATAAAATGCGAAGTTTGTAACAAATTCCGCAAAAGTGCCGCCTGACAATGCCATCGGTGCCAATATAAGCACTGCGGGAACCAAGAATACAAACGCCGCCTCCGTGAATGTAAGGTTTATGGATTGAGGAAATTCGCAAACGCTGACTGTGTACCTTTCAGCCTTCCGACTGTAATCGTCTATTGCCTGCTTAAACGCCTTGAAGGAATAAACCGTCTGCTGAAATACTTTAACGACAGGAATACCGCGAACATATTCCGTACCTGCTTTGCTCATAATGTCCTGTGCGTTCTGATATTCCGCCATGAGTTTTGCGTTTTTACCGCCCATCATAGAAAACATTGCAATAACGGAAATAACAGCAGCCAAAAGACAGGAAAGTCCCATACGCCAATCAAAAACAAACATTAAAACAATCATAGATATAAACATAGCCGCCGTTCCTACAATATCGGCAAGGTTATGCGCAAGAAGTGTTTCCGTTTCACCTGCCGCTCCGTCAAGACGGTTACGAAGATACCCCGACGCATTATTATCAAAAAATCCGAGAGGCACTTTCATAAGGTGCCGCATACCTTGTTTTCTTATATTTGATGCGGTGCGAAACGCTGCTAAATGCGTACACAAAAGCGCTATAAAATATATAACGATACTGCCCATTGCAAAACCAAAGGCAGTCCATCCGTATTTTGAAATATCCGCCGCCTGCGTAAAATTCGGCGCTGCGGAAATCAAGTCACGCACAACAAGCCATATACAGATATAGGGCACCATTCCTAAAACCATTGCAACAGCAGACAGAAAAAGCCCTGTTATTGTAAGCCATTTATAGCTGCCTGCAAAATCAAGCAGTACGGAAATGTCGCTTTTTTTCTTATCTTTCATAACATCATTCTCCTTTCACCTTTTTCTTTACACATTCGGTGTAAAGCATTGTAATTCTTGCGTCAAGCCTTTTTGTAAAAACAGGCTCCCAATTATTATGCCGCAAGAAATCAATATACTCTTTTTCAGACCATTGGTGTTCAAACTTTATTCCTGCAATTTTCAACATGATCGACCAAATACGGCTTCTTATGCCCGTATGTCTGTGAATAAAATTAGGTGCAATCAAAATACCGTCAGGCTTTATTACACGGTCAATTTCAGACAGAGCCTTTTGGGGATTCGGTATAATATGCAGGGCATTTGCGATAATTACTGCGTCAAAGGTATTATCCTCAAACGGTAGGTTTGTTGCGTCCGCCACTTCAAAGGAAAGATTAGAGGGGCAATTTCCCTTTTGAGCTTGTTTAATCATACCTTCCGAAAAATCCGTTGCAATCATTTTTGACGCCGCGTGTGCCACATTCTTTGCGAGAAGTCCGGGTCCTGTTGCAATTTCAAGAACATATAAGCCGTCAATAACTTTCGGAATACGGTCATACATAAGCCGATATGTCTTTTCATCAGACTTCATTGCTGTTTTATAAATCGGTGCGTATAAGTCCCAAATTTTCATTCAAATTCCTTCTTTACTTTCTCGCAATTACCGTAATCCACGGTTTTTCCTCGCGGTGTATTGTTTTTATTTCGGAAAAACCTGCATTTTCAAGCGCACTTTTAATTTCTTTTTCTGTATAAACCTTCATTCCGTCAATGATTTTCTCAAAGGTTTTTCCCGTCTTATCTGTTCCGTCCGATTCATTTACAATCATAAAGTGACCGCCGGCTTTTAATATTGAAAATACCTCCCGAAAGCATTTTCTAATATCCGGCCAAAAGTAAACCGTTTCAAATGCTGTTGCAAGGTCATATTTGTTTTTTGCCAACTTCAAATTTGACACATCGTCTTCGTAAACACTGCATCTGCCGTCTGAAATCGCTTGCTTGTTATATTCCTTTGCCTGTGCGACCGAAAGAGGCGAATAGTCAATAGCGGCAACATAGGATTTAGGATATTTTTTCAGCAATGCTCCCGCATTTCTGCCACCTCCGCAACCAAGCTCTGCGATATATTGCGGCTCGTTTATTTCCAAATGTGACATTGCCCAATCTGCCATTTTGGCATGACCTGCATTCATACTCTTTATCATCATTTTTCCCCAAAAGCCCTCCGGCTTTCTTGTCTGACTGACATAATTCTTAAAAATTCCCACGCTTATCACCGTTCCTTAATAATATAGTTAGTTTTTGCTAACTTATTGCCTTAATTAAAGGGGCATTTCAGG
>CAJOGA010000074.1 GCA_905233855.1 uncultured Clostridia bacterium | reverse complement strand
GAGCCACCTCCCTTTACACAAGGGAGGCTTCATAAGTATTAATCGCTGCTGCAGAACGGTTCCCCTGTGCAAGGGAAGCCGTAGTGACTGAGGGGTTGTAGCAAAGTGGAATGTGTTAAAGTTGACATTGTTTTTTTAATTATACTTTATCAGACTGACTGAAAGCATTTTTATGTTCAGTTTTTATTCGGGGTATTACTATGTTTGATATTTTGGAAACCGTTAACTCACCCGCCGACCTCAAACGGCTGTCCGGACGCGAAAAAGAGCGTCTGGCTGAAGAGTTGCGTCTTTTTTTAATATCCAATATTTCGCAGACCGGCGGACATTTGGCATCCAATCTCGGTGTTGTTGAGCTTACGCTTGCTCTGCACTCATGCTTTAACGCACCGGACGACAAAATAGTGTGGGACGTCGGGCATCAGGCATACGTGCATAAAATAATAACCGGCCGACGCGAAAAATTTTCCACTCTGCGTAAAAAGGACGGGCTGAGCGGATTTCCCAAACGCTGCGAAAGCGTGTATGACAGCTTTGACACAGGACATTCCTCAACCTCAATCTCAGCCGCTTTGGGTATGGCGCGCGCATCAATGCTAAGCGGCAAGCAAAACAAAACCATCGCCGTTATAGGCGACGGCTCCCTGACGGGCGGCTTGGCATACGAAGCGTTGAGCGATGCGGGACATTCCAAAACAAATCTTATCGTTGTGCTTAACGACAACAACATGGCAATTTCGGAAAACGTGGGCAGTATTTCAAAATATCTGAACAAAATACGCACAAAGCCGTCTTATTACGTAACAAAACAATTTGTTATTGATACTGTTGAAAAATTACCGTATAAAGGCAAAGAGCTGGCAAATGTCTTGCGTAAAGCGAAAGGATATATAAAGCGTCTGTTTATACCGGGTAATATCTTCACAGACCTTGGTTTTCACTACATAGGCCCTTTGGACGGACACAATATCTATAATCTTGAAGCCGCTTTTAAATACGCACGTACCATAGACAACGTACCCGTTTTGATACATGTGCTGACAAAAAAAGGCAAAGGATATGAGCTTGCCGAGGAAAATCCGCATAAATATCACGGCGTTTCGCCGTTTGACATTGAAAAAGGCATTGAAAGCAAAGGCTCCGACAACTATTCCGCCGTATTTGGTGAGACTCTTTGCAATATTGCAAAAACAAATCCGAAGGTGGTTGCCGTAACTCCCGCAATGCCGATAGGTTCCGGACTGACAGGCTTTGCACAAGCTTATCCCGACAGATTCTTCGATGTTGGCATTGCAGAATCGCACGCTGTAACAATGTCATGCGGTCTTGCATGCGGATCGCTCGTTCCGGTTACGGCGGTGTATTCGTCGTTTTTGCAGCGTGCCTATGACCAGATCCTGCATGACTGCGTCCTTCAACAGCTGCACGTCGTGTTCGCGATAGACCGTGCCGGCGTGGTGGGTGCTGACGGTGCAACACATCACGGTATATACGATTTATCGTATCTGTCGCACATGCCGGGCATCTCTGTTTTAGCACCGTCGAATTATGAAAACTTTAAACAAATGCTCGATTATGCCGTAAACAAGCACTCCGCTCCGATAGCCATTCGCTATCCTCGCGGCAACCGTCAGGCAGAATATAACGGCTCGGACTTTGTGTACGGCAAAAGCAACATGGTATTGCAAGGAACAGATGTAACCATACTTTCGGTAGGCACTATGACCGATATTGCCATAAAAACCGCGGACGCTCTTAAAGCCTGCGGCAAAACGGCAGAGGTAATAGACGTGCTGACAGTTATTCCAATGGATTTAAGCACAATAATTGAAAGCATAACAAAAACACACAGATGCGTTGTGTTGGAAGACAGTGTTGTAAACGGCGGCTTCGGCAGTATCACAGCATCGCTGATTGCGGAAAATAATTTAAACGTTAAGCTTTTGAAAAAGGGTTTTCCGTGCGATATAATACCGCACGCAAATATAGATCAGCTGTATAAAATGTACGGTTTGGATGAAGAATCGTTAACAGACGATATTTTAAAATTTATAAACGGGGTTGTTTAAAATTGACAGAAAAACAAAGACTGGACACATATCTGGTCGAAAACAATATAGCTCCTACGCGTGAAAAAGCAAAGGCATTGATAATGTCGGGACAGATATACATCGACGATCAAAAGGCGGATAAAGCCGGAACAATAGTTAAAGGCGGACAAAAAGTAGAGCTTCGGGGCAAGGGGCTTAAATATGTGAGCCGCGGCGGATTAAAGCTTGAAAAAGCCATAAAGGAGTTTGACATATCCCTTAAGGATAAGGTGTGTATGGACATCGGTGCATCCACCGGCGGATTTACCGATTGTATGCTGCAAAACGGTGCCGCAAAGGTATATTCCGTCGATGTGGGATACGGACAGCTTGCATGGAGCTTGCGTACCGACGAACGTGTGGTCAATATGGAACGCACAAACATACGCTATCTGACACGTGAACAGTTAGATTCAGACATTGATTTTGCGTCAATCGACGTTTCGTTTATATCGCTGAAGCTGGTGTTGCCTGTTGTCAGCCGGATTTTAACGCAGGACGGAACCGTTGCCGCTCTTATTAAACCGCAGTTTGAAGCAGGACGGGAGCAAGTCGGCAAAAAGGGTGTGGTGCGTGATAAAAACGTACACACACAAGTGGTTGAACAGGTCCTATCCTTTGCAAAGGAAACGGGACTGTATCCGCAGAAGCTGTCCTATTCGCCTATAAAAGGTCCCGAAGGAAATATAGAATATCTGGTGTATCTGGCAAAGACCGAAGCGGCACACGACATCAGCACAGATGACATTAAAAACACAGTAGAGGCATCGCACAGCACGCTGGACGCTTAATACAGAAAATCAAATGAAAGGTTTGCCGTGATGAATACAAGCAACATAATAATATCCGACAATAAAATAATTATAAATTCGTATGCAAAAATAAATCTGTCGCTGGATGTGCTGGACAAACGCAGCGACGGATATCACAACGTTAAAATGCTGATGCAGTCGGTGGGACTGAACGATGTTGTGAGTATTTCAAAAGCAAAAAAGGATATAACCATATCCTCCAACATTAAATATCTTCCGCGTGACAGCAGAAATATAGCCTACAAAGCGGCAGAGCTGTTCCTTTCCGAAACAAATATCAACTGCGGTTTGAAAATACACATCCACAAAAATATACCTGTCGCCGCAGGTCTTGCAGGCGGCAGTTCAAACACAGCGGCAGTGCTTACAGCGTTGGACATACTGTTCAACACAAACCTTTCCGAATCGGTGCTTTCTGATATGGGAAGCAGGTTGGGTGCCGACGTGCCGTACTGTCTTTCAGGCTCAACCATGCTTGCCGAAGGCATAGGCGAAAAACTTACGCCCGTTGCACCGCTCCCAAGCTTATACGTTGTGTTGGTAAAACCGCAGATAAGTATATCCACGCCATGGGCATACACCGAGCTGGACGAAAGCGGCATAAACAAACGTCCCGATACCGATTTGCTTATATCGGCTCTTGACAGGGGCGACATAAAACAGTTATGTTCAAATATGTACAACGTTTTTGAGCCTGTTATAGCACAAAAATATCCTGTTATCAACTATATAAAAAACACTCTTATCAGCAAAGGTGCTTTGGGCAGTATCATGAGCGGAAGCGGTCCTACCGTGTTCGGCATCTTTGAAAATTTAAAAGATGCCAAAGCGTGTTGCGACAGCTTGTACCGCTTTAAAGAACGTTTTGTTGTGCATACGCTGTAAAAATGTAAAAAATATACAGACATAGTTTTTATATTCCTGCGGACACTATTTACACAGGGAGTGATAAATATGTTACCGCAAGATATGGCATGGAATATTTTTAAAAAAACAGGTACTGTGGACGCATACCTGAACTATTTAAAAAACACAGAAACCGAAAAAAAAGTTACGGACGGAGTTAATAATATTGAACATCAAAACGAAAGGAATAATTCTGAAACAAACCAATTACAGTGAAGCGGACAAGATGCTTACCGTGTTCACCGAGGAATTCGGCATTATAAGCGTTAAAGCACGTGGGGCAAGACGCTATAAAAGCCATATGTCCGCGGCGGCACAGGTTTTTTGTTATAATGAGTTTGTGTTGTTTGCGTCAGGCGGATATTATTCTTTGGTATCGGCAGATATTATCGAAAGCTTTTACGAACTCAGAAACAACTTTGTCAATCTTGCTTTGGCAAATTATCTTGCCGATATTACATACACCGTCCTGCAGCCGGCTAACCCCGATGCCTCTGTGTTAAAGCTGTTGCTTAACATGATATATGCCCTTGCCAACGCAACTCATAACGCCGACAAGATAAAATGTGCGTTTGAGCTGCGTCTTATGTCCGAAGCAGGATATATGCCTCAGCTGCAAAAATGCGGGGCATGTGCATCGGAGGAGAATATATCAGGTTTTGACATCGGGCACGGATGTGTTGTTTGTGCGTCATGTCTTGATACGGATAACGCTTATCCGTTATCTTCCGCAATGCACAAGGCCATGCAATACATACTCTACGCAAACGAAAAAAAGATACTCGCCTTCGACATACCTCAAGAGGATATAGAACGGCTTAACACCATAAGCCAGCGGTATGTGTCAAAACATTCCGAACGCGATTTTGCGTCTTTAACGTATTACACAAACATTAAAGAAACAAAAATATAACTTGATATTTTACCGGCAACTTGGCTTAATTGTCTGTACGGGCAGCGGTGAAATGTGCGTTCCGGCAATGAAAAAGATTAAAAAAACAGAAAAAACGCAAAAACAAAAGATAAACTGTGATAAGTTAAAATAAACGCTTATAATCGTTTATATAAACCGTTGACGCCGGCCAAAATATATATTATTATATGTCAGTCTTCTTTTGAGGACAAAACATAAAAATGTGTTAAGAACGGGGTTTAGCGCAGTTTGGTAGCGCACCTGGTTTGGGACCAGGGGGCCGGGGGTTCAAGTCCCTCAACCCCGACCATAAGCGTGTTTGAAACGCTTAACGCCCGTCTTTTAATGAGGGGCATCGGAAGTTTTTATGATGTGGGAGCATAGCTCAGCTGGGAGAGCATCTGCCTTACAAGCAGAGGGTCATAGGTTCGAGCCCTATTGTTCCCACCACAACTTAATATGCTGGTGTAGCTCAATAGGTAGAGCAGCTGATTTGTAATCAGCAGGTCGCGGGTTCGAGTCCCATCACCAGCTCCATATGGGGGGATTCCCGAGTGGCCAAAGGGGGCAGACTGTAAATCTGTTAGCTACGCTTTCGATGGTTCGAATCCATCTCCCCCCACCAGAAAAAACCGTCAATCTTGATACAAGATTGGCGGTTTTTTCAACGAAATAAATCCTTTCAGGATTTGTGAAATGCCCTTCGGGCGTGAAATACGCCTTCGGCGTGTGAAATGCCTGCGGGCGTGAGTGGATTTATTTCATTTCACATAAAGCGTCAGCTTTATATTTCACAATTTACGCAGTAAATTATTTCACATCAACGAAGTTGATATTTCACTTATAGACAAAAGTGTATTGCTGCGATGCACTTTTTCGAGGTTCACAATGAAACTTTTCTCGGAAAATAAATGCACCGCTTTTGACTTAAAATTTTGTCAAAGCGGTACATTGTCAGTTAATTCTATAATTATACAATGCACAATTTAAAACTACTTGTTCAAATTTGTGCATTTAAGGTCGGGTTATCCCTTTGAACGGTGTCAAGAGTTTTGTTCATTTACAAAACTTTACTTATCGCCGCTTAATGTAATGGTTTCGGTACAACGCTCACCTGTGTCCTCAATAGATAAATCACCAAAAATTCTCATATCCGCGTGTGCAACACCATCCGTAACCGCAAAGGTTACCGTAACCTCATA
>CAJOGA010000073.1:2818-10167 GCA_905233855.1 uncultured Clostridia bacterium | reverse complement strand
TGGCTGTCTACTTCATACGTCCATTGAGCTTCGGTGAACGTATTGTCCATATCCTCGTTGAGGAGGATTTCTTTTACGTCGTTTACGTACTTATTGCCTGAGTACCACAACGTATTTTCATCTGCTCTTGCAACGGTTATAACGCTCATAACCATGATGAGAGATAAAATGAGAGATAATGTCTTTTTCATTGTAAAGATCCTTTCCTGAAAACGTTAAAATATTTATTTGAATAAAAATATTTTCAAAATTTATTACTCGGAAACATCAAGCGTTTCGCATTTTGACAGCGGAGCAATTGACGCAGTGTCCTTCCAAAGGAACACTTTAACCGTTTTGGCATTTTTTGCGTTGGTTAAAGTTGTTTGGAATTTTGTTGCATTTACGTCCGGCTTTATTGTTTTAAAAGCCGTCAATACATTGTCGGCGTCGTAAGCGGCATACATAAGGATATAGCCGTTTATGTCTGTGCTTGTTACCGTGTTAATTGATATATTGCCGCCGGATATTCCGGCAACGGCCGATACTGTATAGAACGCGGCGTCTTCGTCCCAGTTATCCAACAGTATGAACGGTATTTGGTTGCTGTTTGCATATTGCTGAGCCTGCGAACCGCCGTAACCTATTATAACAAAATTATCGGGATAATTGGTGAAAACGTCCTTTCCGAAACCGCTTACGCTTCTTGAGATAATGATGTTTTTAAGGGAAGTGCAATTTGCAAAAGCCTTTTCACCTATATAGGTTACTCCCTCAGGCACGAAAAAGCGTGTCAGCCCATAGTTATATGCAAAAGCGTATCTGCCTATGTCGGCCATGTTCGACATTTTTACCGTTTCTAAATTTATGCAAAACGAAAAAGCAGAGTCGCCTATTGTTTCAAGTGCAGACGGCAGAGCGATCGATGTCAGATTTGTGCAGCCGACAAACGCACCGTCCTTTATGCTTTTAAGCCCTTTCGGCAAAGATATATTCGTAAGCGACGAACAAAGTGCAAACACGTTTTCGTCAACATTATTAAGACGTTTACAGTTATAAAACGTTGCTTTACCCAGATTTTCAACAGAATCCGGAAGCTCTATGTCTGTAAGGGTTTCGCAGTTGATAAACGCAGCATCGCCGATGCCCTTGGTGCCTTCCAAAACAGGCAGGGAGGAATTCCACGGCAGAGATGTATTTTTTAATTTGTATGCCACTTTGCCTATATACACCAATCCGTTAGGTTTATTATTATACCACGCAGTACCCTCAAATGCGTTTTCACCTATGCTTATGACGCTGTCGGGAATAGATATGTTTGTCAGAGACTCCTTGTCCTTAAACGCATTTGTTGCTATTGCCGTAACGGTCTTACCGTCGATTGCGGACGGCACTGTTACAGAGCTTTGCCCACCGTTATATTTTACTATTGTAACGGTATCGTTCACGAGCTTATACTCAAAATCGCCGCTTGTAAGGGCAAAACCGGGCAGAGCTGAAAAAATGTTTAATAGTATCGTCAAACAAATTAATGCTGTCGTAAATTTTTTCAAGCAACATCAACTCCCTATTTTTCATTATACATTCATTAAATACCTATGTCAAAGAGAAAATATAAGCACACAAGGTTTTTGTGCAAACATTATAAAAAAGACGTGGCAAATTGTATTAAACACACAAAAAAGGGGCTGCGGCAAAATGGAAGAGAAACGGTTCGCCGAGAGTGCTGAACCGACAAAATATTTTGCTACAACCCCTTTAACAAAATTACTTTTATCAATAAGCCTTGCCCCAATAAACCATCTTGGTGGCTTTTTTGCCGCAATGCACGCAGGTATCGGCTATATGCTCCTGCTCAAACGGTATGCAGCGTGATGTAACGGCAGTTTTGTCCTTTATTGCCTCTTCACATTCCGTATCGCCGCACCACATCGCCTTTATAAAGCCCGGCTTGTTTTCTGCAATGGATGTAAATTCATCAAAATTTGTTGCTGTGTAGGTTTTTTCATCTCTCAATTTAGTTGCTTTTGCAAGCATATTGTTATGTATATCGGCAAGAAGTGCTTTAACGCTGTCGGCAACGCCGTCAAGCGATATTGCCGCTTTTTCGCCGTTATCGCGGCGCGCACTCATGCACTGATTGTTTTCTATGTCTCTCGGGCCTATTTCTATTCTTACAGGCACACCCTTCATTTCGTACTCTGCAAATTTCCAGCCCGGCATCTTGTCGGATGCGTCTATCTTAACACGTAAGCCTGCGTTTTCCAATTCCTCTTTTAATGCGTTGGCACGATCCAATACCCCCGGCTTATGCATTGCCACAGGCACTATAACAACCTGCACCGGAGCGATGTTCGGAGGAAGAATAAGACCGTTGTCGTCGCCGTGCACCATTATTATTGCACCTATGATACGGGTGCTCATGCCCCATGACGTCTGATGCACATATTCCAGCTTGTTGTCTTTATTGCTGTACTGTATGTTAAACGCTTTTGCGAACCCGTCGCCGAAGTTGTGGCTTGTACCGGACTGCAACGCCTTTCCGTCATGCATAAGACTCTCTATCGTGTAGGTTGCTTTTGCACCGGCAAAACGTTCTTTGTCGGTTTTTTGTCCCATAACGACAGGTATTGCAAGATAGTCGCGGCAGAAATCGGCATATACATTCAGCATACGCAGGGTTTCCTCCTGTGCTTCTTCGGCTGTGGCATGTGCTGTGTGGCCTTCCTGCCACAAAAACTCAACCGAACGCAGGAACGGTCTGCTCGTCTTCTCCCAACGCACAACAGACACCCATTGATTGTACAATTTAGGCAAATCACGGTATGACTGTATCACGTTTGAGTAGTGGTCGCAGAAAAGCGTTTCGCTGGTCGGGCGGACGCATAAACGCTCTGCCAGCTCCTCCTGACCGCCGTGTGTTACCCATGCAACCTCAGGTGCAAAGCCCTCTACGTGGTCTTTTTCCTTCTGCAGCAGGCTTTCGGGAATAAACATCGGCATACACACGTTTTCGTGTCCTGTTTTTTTGAATATTGCGTCAAGATTTTTCTGTATATTTTCCCATATAGCGTATCCGTAAGGACGGATAACCATACATCCCCGAACGCCGGAATAGTCGGCAAGCTCGGCTTTTTTAACAATATCGGTATACCATTGTGCAAAATCTTCGTCCATAGACGTTATCTGTTCAACAAGTTTTTTATCTGCCATAGTTTTTGTCCTCCGTGAATGCTATTCAAATTTTGAAATTTTGTCCGTACCCATATACGGCACAAGTGCTTTCGGTACTGTAACGCTGCCGTCGGCGTTCTGATAGTTTTCCAGTATAGCGGCAACCGTTCTGCCTATTGCCACGCCTGAGCCGTTTAATGTATGCACCAATTCCGGCTTGTCTTTAGGGCTTGCCTTGCATTTTATGTTTGCACGGCGTGCCTGGAAATCTTCAAAATTGGAGCAAGACGATATTTCCACGTATCTGTTGTAGCTTGGCATCCAAACCTCTATATCGTAAGTTTTTGCCGATGAAAAGCCTAAGTCTCCGGCACACAGACATACAACTCTGTATGGCAATTCCAATGCCTGAAGCACCTTTTCGGCGTCAGCTGTGAGCTTTTCCAGCTCCTCGTATGAGTTCTCCGGCTTGGCAAACTTAACAAGCTCAACCTTATTGAATTGATGCTGACGTATCAAACCTCTTGTGTCGCGGCCCGCAGAGCCTGCTTCGGCACGGAAACAAGCGGAATATGCCGTATATTTTATAGGAAGGGCGTTTTTGTCCAAAATATCATCACGGAACAGGTTTGTAACAGGCACCTCTGCCGTAGGAATGAGGAAATAGTCGGTATCGGTTACTTTGAATGCGTCCTCCTCAAATTTAGGCAACTGCCCCGTTCCCTTCATGCTGGCACGGTTTACCATATACGGCGGCAAAATTTCTGTGTAACCGCTTTCACGTGTGTGTACGTCAAGATAAAAGCTGATTATCGCACGTTCAAGCCTTGCACCCAGTGCTTTGTAGACGGTAAAGCGTGTACCTGTTATCTTTGCGGCGGACGCAAAATCCAAAATGCCCAGATCTTCGCCTATATCCCAGTGTGCTTTTGGCTCAAAACCAAATTCACGCGGGGTTGACCAACGGCGTATTTCCTTATTGTCGGCATCGGACAAACCGTCCGGCACGCTTTCGTGAGGTATGTTCGGTATACGCATCATGAAATCGGTTAATTTTTCATCAATTTCCGACACTTTTGCGTCAATTTCTTTTATTTCGTTCGACAGCTTTTTCATCTCATCAAACACCGCAGTTGTGTCCTGACCGTTTTTCTTCATCTGCGGTATCTGTTTGCTGGTTTCGTTTTGTTTTGCCTTTTTCTGTTCAACCTCGAACAACAGCTCACGGCGTTGTTTGTCCAGCTCAAGAGCAGGAGTAATGTCAAGATTGGATGCACGTTTTTTCAGTGCCGCCCTTATCAGATCGGGATTTGTTCTTAAAAGTTTTATATCAAGCATTTTTCATAACCTACCTTATCTGTTTTTCTAAATTTTGTTTTAATGTGTTGTATATGCTTAAAGCGTCGGCGGTCAGGGAATTTGCCGACACATTTGTTAACGAATTGAAAGCGTCCTGATATTTTTTCTGATTGTATAAATTCAACGCCTCAAAGAGATATTCATAATTCTCAAGCTGCCCTTCTTTTTTGCCGATAGATTCCGCAAGTGCGTCCTTCTCCTCGTTCAGAGCAGCGTTTTGTTCCTGCACAGACTTTATCTGCGTCTGCAAATTGAGGTTATCCTCGCTTAACTGTGCAACATTTGCCGTCAGCGACGCATTTACGCTTATATTGGACTGCACAAACTTGCTTGCCAGAATCAAAGCAACCGCACATGCAAAGATGACAATAATATACAAATATATGTTTTTTACGTTTTTGTTTTCTGTTGTCATACGCAAAATCCTTTCAAAATTATCCGCACATCAATTATCGGTGTGCTGTTCGTCAAAGCTTTTAACTGCCTGTTTTATAGCTTCCGCTTCGTATTCCGACAGTGAAGAATCACATGACGCATTTTTTATTTCCTTAATATATATATTGTTGCCGCTGCGTCCGAACAGGTTTGTTACAACAACTCCGTTGTTATTGCCGTCCAGCAGAGCGAGAGCAAAGCTTAACTTGCCGCTTACGTCGTCAAAGCTGTCAAATTTGACAAAAGCACATTTTTGTATGGCAAGAGCCTGATTTTTTTCATACAAATCAAACTTTTCCAAAATTTTATTGATTTTTGCCGTGTTAACGTCCGACTTATCGTAATACTCTTTTATTATCTGCGATATATCCTTCCCGTTTTCATTTTTTGTAAGACGTTTAAGCAAAATATTGTTTTTTATCGTTATCGCCGTAAAAATAATCAGAAGAACAACAATTACCCCAAGGACAGACAAAGCAATTATCGAGCTGAGCAAAGTGTCTGAAAACAACATACGTTTTCACCTCCGTTTTATTAACGCAAAGTGCGTTTTTTGACAAATCGCGTTTAATGCGTCCGGAATGCGTTTTAAGCGATTTTTGCGTTAAATAATGAAATTATATTACCCGTTACGTTAAAACGTGTTACAGGCGGCATAAAAATTCCTAATTTTTTCCAGTTCCCTGTTTTTTGGAGTTTAAAAACGCCAACAAGCTTTCAAGCTGTTCGTCAGAGTAATATTCTATCTGAATTTTGCCTTTATTTTTGGAATGGTTTATTTTAACTTTTGTGCCCAGACTCTGCGACACCTGTTCCTGTAAAGCGGCTATGTTTACCTGCAGTTCCGACAAAGGCTTATCAGGTTTGGCTTTCGGCTTTGGAGCAAGCATCTTTTTTGCCTCCTCCTCTGCCTGACGCACGTTCAGCGATTCAGTTATGATTTTGTCCGCAAGCTGAAGTGCGAGTGCGGAGTTATCGAGCGAAAGTATCGCACGGGCATGTCCCGGCGAAAGATATCCCGATGAAATTTTTTCCTGAATGGATTTATCCAAATTAAGCAAACGCAGCGTGTTTGCTATAGCCGGACGGCTTTTGCCGATACGCTGGCTTATCTGTTCCTGCGTTAAACCGAAGGTTTCCATTAATTTTTTGTATCCTGCCGCTTCCTCTATCGGGTTCAGGTCTTCACGCTGAAGGTTTTCTATAAGAGCAATTTCCATAACCGTCTGAGGCGAATATTCCTTCAGAATTGCCGGTATGGTTTTCAGCTTTGCCATTTTTGAAGCACGCCATCTGCGTTCACCGGCTATTATCGTATACATTCCGTTTGCGTTCTTTTGCACCACGATAGGCTGTATAACGCCGTGTTCCGCAATGGAATCCGCCAACGCCTGCAGTTTTTCTTCGTCAAAAAAGCGGCGGGGTTGATTTTTATTCGGCTCAACGTCGGTTATTTTAAGCTCAAACACGTTTTCGGCGTTAAGGTCGGTGTTTTGTATGTTTTCATCTTCCAGAAGTGCACCAAGACCTTTGCCCAAGCCTTTATTGAGTCCCTTTTTTGTTGCCATTGTTTTCACACCTTTTCATTGTTTTTGATGATTTCTTCCGCCAATGCGGTGTATGCCGCAGCCCCTTTTGACAAGCTGTCATACGATATGATAGGCTCGCCGTAGCTTGGTGCTTCGCTCAGACGCACATTTCGCGGAATAACCGTCTGACACACCTTGTTGCCAAAGAAACGTTTGACTTCCTCCATAACCTGTATTGACAGGTTTGTTCTGCCGTCAAACATCGTGCCCAAAACACCTTCTATTTCTATGTTTTTATTATAATTCTTTTTGATTATCTTGATTGTAGACGTAAGTCTGCTCAAGCCCTCCAGAGCATAGTATTCGCATTGGATAGGTATAAGAACCGAGTCCGACGCCGTCAACACGTTTAAGGTGAGCATACCGAGAGCCGGCGGTGCGTCCACTATTATAAAATCATAGTCGTTTTTGACGGTATCAAGTGCTTGTTTCATTCTGTACTCACGCTGATCCTCCAATGCAAGCTCGATTTCCGCACCGGCAAGGTCTGTGCTTGAAGGGAGTATGTCAAGATTTTTGAACTTGGTAGGAATGATTGCTTTTTTCACAAGAAGCGGATCGCTTAAACAGTGATACAAATTTGTATCCACGCTTTTGCGTTCCACACCGACGCCGCTGCCGGCATTGCATTGCGGGTCGGAATCTACCAGCAGAACCTTTTTCCCGTTGTCGCCCAAGCATGCGGCAAGGTTGACTGCGGTTGTGGTTTTGCCCACACCGCCCTTTTGGTTGGCTATTGCTATTATTTTGCCCATATTCATTCCAAACCTTTCACATTTAATGTGTTTATTTTAACATGAACAAAAACGCCTT
>CAJOGA010000073.1:0-2698 GCA_905233855.1 uncultured Clostridia bacterium | reverse complement strand
CTGACCTTGCTGAATATCAGCGGCCACAGGTACGTTGCAAAGAATCCTATCACAAAATACTTCAAAACCGATAAAAACAGCGTCTGCGGCAATGCTTTTTTAAACACAATATATACGCCGAGCGTGATTATCAGTCCCAGCATGCATCTTAGCACCTTGTTTGACGTTTTGACATCTGTTGAAAAACGCACGAATCTGTCTTCCAAAAACATGCCGGAAATTATTCCGACCGACAGTGCCGAGGTTTTAAAGCTGTCGGGGGAGTGGGCAAATATCGGCAAAATAAGCGACATTATGAGCATCGCCGCCCAAACAAGCCTCTTTTTTTCGTAAAATCTGCTATAGAGCTTAAAAAACACCACAGATGTTACAATCCCCAGTATTGTGCCTGCCAGCACATCTGAAGGATAATGCACCCCAAGATATACCCTCGAGAGCATAACCGCAATAATTACTGCGGCAGATATTATATACCACCGCAGCTTTTTACTATACATAGCACCCACGATCATGTATGACGACGTGATTTGTGCGTGTCCGCTTGGGAATGAATAGGATTCGCCCAAAAGAGTGTTTGCGAGAGCGTTGTCTTTACGCACATACCGCAAGCTGTCTGCGTTTTCCGACATAAACGGCCGCGGACGTTTTACAACGTCTTTAATTCCCGAATTGATTATCAGAGTTGCGTCGGTCGCCAAAAGCAGATATTCACCCAACCGTCTGTCAATTGCCCAATATATTATAAGGAAGAAAATGGTTGGATAAATTTTCTCACCAAACACCGACAGCAGCGTAAACAGATTGTCAAACAGCGGCGTATGCAGCTGCGACAGAGATTGGATTAGCTTCATTATATATATGTCTGCCATCAGATGCCTCCTTAAACAATGGCAAATACGTCTTTTTCCGATTCGGAACAGTACACCTTTAAATTGCTGAATTTTCCGGTTATAATTTGCTTTAAAATTGTTTTGTAATACGTTTCGGTATGGAAATGGCCCGCATCAATCACCGTCATGCCGCAAAAAACCGCGTCTTTCACCGAATGATACTTGCAGTCGCCGGTTATGAACGCTTCGGCACCCATCTGCAGGGCGGCGGCAATATAGTCGGTTCCGTCGCCGCTGCAAGCGGCGATTGTTGATATTTTGTCCGTCGAACCGACGGCAAGACGGACGTGTTCACAGTTTAGAGCTTTTTTTACAGCTGATGCAAGTTCTGCGGGCAAAAGCGGCTTTTTCAGCGTGCCTATCCGTCCCAAACCTGCATTTTCCGATGTTTTGTCTATGATTTTTATGTCAGTCGCACCTAAAACGTTGAACAAATACACATCACAGTTGTTTTGCAGGCTGTCAAGATTGGTGTGTGCGGCATACAAATTAATATTGTTTTGAATTAAAAGCCTTATTGCTCTGCCGTCCGGCGTGTCGTCGGTAATTTTTTTGATGCCGCGAAACATTATCGGGTGATGCGTTAGAATTAAATTTGCACCGACGGCTATTGCCTCACGGATAACCGCTTCGTCAACGTCCAAGGCTGTCAGCACGGCAGACACCGTATCGTCGGCACAGCCGCACAACAGACCGGGATTATCCCACTCGCATGCCGAAGAAACCGGCACAACAGCTTCTATCGCGTTTATTATGTCTTGTACTTTCATATAAACACCTGCCTTATTCTGCGTTTTCAGGCTTTTGAGCCGTAAACACAATTCGGTTTTCGCTCTTACGAGGTTTGTCAAAGGTAAGTTCGCCGAAAACGTTTATGTTTGTAAAGCCGGCGTTTGTCAGCACACCTTTCAGAAAACGCACGGAGTACGCACGCTGCAGATGCGTCTCGTCAAAGCGTTGGTATGTTGTGCCGGACTTTATAAAGAAGCTCAAATCCATTTGACAAAGCCGCTTTTGGCGTATGTAGCTGTTCTGCCAGCCGTAATATATATCGTCGGTGTCATAAATGAAGGTGTTGTTGCCCAGTACTTTTGACAATTTATACACACTGCTCACATCAAACACAACCACAGCACCCGGATTTAAAAAGCAGGTGTTCAGACGCTTGAACATGCCTTTCAGCCGACCGGGATCGGTGATATAATTTATTCCGTCAATCATGCATAAAACGGCGTCGACGCTGCCATAAAGGTCAAGCTTTGTTATGTCCTGATTCAAAAACAGAATGTCCTGCCCGGCAAGGGAGCTCTTTTTGCGTGCCCGGTCAAGCATTTCGGTTGATATATCCACACCGATAACCTCATACCCACGCTTTGACATCGGTATGCTTATATTTCCCGTTCCGCATGCAAGATCGGCTATCAGATGCGGTGTTTTGCCGTAGAAAGAGAATATGTCGGTCAGATAATCTGCCCAGGCGTTGTAGTCAATATCGTCGTTCATAAAGCTGTCATATATCTGAGCCATACCGCAGTATTGATACATAGCCGCACGTCCTTTCAGTTTTGCTTGTTCAAACGGTCGATAATAAGCTTGTAACCGTCCTCACCGTAGCTCAACGCCCTGTTCACACGGCTTATTGTAGCTGTACTTGCACCTGTTTTGGAAATTATGTCGGTGTATACTTTTTTGTTGAGCAGCATCTGTGCCACTTCAAAGCGTTGATACATGGATTTGAGCTCGCTCATTGTGCATAAATCGCTGAAAAAGCGGTCGCACTCATCTGTGTTTTTCAAACTGAGTATCGC
>CAJOGA010000072.1 GCA_905233855.1 uncultured Clostridia bacterium | reverse complement strand
CCATAATTCCTCGGGATTCATCTCACCAAGACCTTTATAACGCTGAACGTTGCAATTTTCGCCCATTTCATCGAGAGCTGCACGTAATTCCAAATCGCTGTATGCATACTTCTGAACTTTGCCTTTTGTTATGACATACAGCGGCGGCTGTGCTATATACACATGACCTTGCTCAATCAGAGGACGCATAAAGCGGAAGAAGAAGGTGAGCAAAAGCGTTCTGATGTGTGCCCCGTCGACATCGGCATCCGCCATGATAATTACCTTGCCGTAACGTATTTTTTCTATGTTGAATTCATCGCCGATACCGGTTCCCAATGCTTGAACCACAGGCATTAGTTTTTCGTTATTGTACACCTTGTCTACTCTGGATTTTTCAACGTTAAGCATCTTTCCCCAAAGCGGTAATATAGCTTGGAAATCACGCATACGACCTTGTTTTGCACTGCCGCCTGCGGAATCACCCTCTACTATGTAAAGCTCGGTATATGTATTGTCTTTATCTGAACAGTCGGCAAGCTTGCCCGGAAGGGTAGAATTTTCCAAAGCCGATTTTCTTCTTGTAAGTTCGCGGGCTTTTCTTGCGGCTTCTCTTGCACGTGAGGCAGTTAATGCTTTGTCAAGAACAATCTTTGCGGTTTGAGGATGTTCCTCAAAATATGATGCAAGCTTGTCGTTCATTGCACTTTCTACCAACGAACGCACCTCGCTGTTGCCAAGCTTGGATTTGGTTTGACCTTCAAATTGTGCCTCTAAAACCTTAACACTTATAACAACGGTTAACCCTTCACGCACGTCCTCGCCGGAAAGGTTTTTGTCCGCTTCCTTAAGGAAATTATATTTTCTTGCGTAATCATTTAAAATACGTGTGAGTGCATTTTTGAAGCCCACTTCATGAGTTCCGCCTTCAGGGGTGTGTATGTTGTTTGCAAAACTCAGTATGTTTTCGTTGTAGCTGTCATTATACTGCATTGCTATGTCTATTTCCACATCGTCTTTAAAAGAGTCGATAGATATAACATCTTCGTGCAGAGCCTCTTTGTTTCTGTTTATGTATTCCACAAACGATACAATACCGCCCTCATAGCACATATTTTCCATAGGCGGTTCTTCAACGCGTTTATCGGTGAAAATTATGCGTACACCTTTGTTTAAGAAGGCTTGTTCTCTGAGACGGTTCAGCAGCACATCATACTCATAGTTTAAAGTTTCAAAAATTTCATCGTCTGCCATGAAAGTAACTTTTGTGCCTGATTTGTCGGTATCGCCTATACACTTCATATCGCCGCATGACACACCGCGTTCAAATTTCTGATAGTATTTTTTGCCGTCTTTGTTAACTTCAACCTCAAGCCATCTGCTCAAAGCGTTAACAACCGATGCACCGACACCGTGTAAACCGCCGGACACTTTATAAGCCCCGCCGCCGAATTTACCGCCGGCATGGAGCACTGTGAATATAACCTCGGTTGACGAAATACCCATTTTCGGGTGTATGTCAACAGGCATACCGCGACCGTCGTCTTCGACAGTTACAGAGCTGTCGGCATTGATGCAAACATTGATGTTTTTACAAAAACCGGCAAGCGATTCATCTATTGCATTATCTACTATTTCATACACCAAATGGTGCAAACCTTTGACAGAAGTTGAACCGATATACATTCCGGGGCGTTTTCTTACCGCTTCCAACCCTTCAAGAACTTGTATCTGACTTCCGTCATAGTGTTGAGAATTATCGGGAGCAGTTATATTATCGGACATTAAAACCAAATCCTTTCCTTAAAATACTAATTTATCAAAAACTTAAAGCTTTCTGCACGTTTTGCCAATGTTACCGAGGATATATTTGACAGATATATTTGTATACCTGTGTCTGACTTTGTAACGATATACGATTTTGGCAATTCATCCGATATTGCGGTAACAAGATTCACCTTTTGAGCGTTTGCCAGATATCTGCGTGATATTGACGAGACCGTAGTAGTGTCCAAATCGTATATTGCAATTATGTTTTCTGTGTTTATAACCACATCGGAGCCAAGATGAAGATACATATGTTTTTCCTCTTTAAATTATATTACCGTCTTTAACGTTAAAATATTTACATGTATCGTTGCCGCTTATGTATGCACGGTCAACATCGGTGCAGGTTATAATAACCTGTCTGTCTTTCAGATTGCTTAAAAGATACGCCCGACGCACAGAATCCAATTCACTTAAAATATCATCCAACAAAAGCACGGCTTGTTCGCCTCGTTGAGAGAAGATATAGTCTGACAAGGCAAGCTTAAGCACTAACACAATGCTGCGTTGCTGACCTTGAGAGGCATAGTTTCTGGCGTTGTTGCCGTTTATGTAAAATGCAATATCGTCTCTGTGTATGCCGGTAACGGAAGAAGCGTTTTCTATTTCGTGAGACGCTACGCTTTCAAGCTTTTCAAGTATGACTTGAGACAATTCATCTTTATCCATTATATCATAATTTAAGCTTGGAGTATAGATTATTTTTAAATTTTCTTTATTTTTTTTTGCATCAAATTCATCCGGGACAATATTGTGCAATGCCGCAAATGCCTGCATCGAATTTAAAAAATCACGGCGGTACAGCATTATATCGGCATTAAGCGCCGCAAGCTGCTCGTTCCATATCGAAAGAGTAGTGTCGGATGTTTTCATACTGCGTTTAAGCTGTTTTAACAGTGAGTTTTTCTGCTCCAAAACACGATAGTAGGTTATAAGAGTGGAAAGATATGCGGGCTTAAGCTGGCTTATGGCAGAGTCTGTAAATGCGCGGCGTTGAGACGGTGCACCTTTTACAAGCATCAGATCTTCAGGTGAAAACAACACCGCATTCAAGCAGCTCATAAGCTCGCTGAGTTTTTTTAAAGGTATGTTGTTAAGACATATCTGTTTTCGCTTGTCGTTAGAAAGACGTATATTGCATTTATAATCACGTGTTTTATCGGAAAAAAATAAATTTATATCGGACCGTGCAGAGCCGAATTTTATCAGCTCGCTGTCATATTTTGTGCGATGGCTTCTGCCTGAACAAGCAAGATAAACAGCCTCTATAAGGTTGGTTTTACCCTGTGCGTTTGCACCGTGTATAATATTTATATTTGGAGAAAATTCCAAAGTCTGTTCGGAATAATTTCTGAAATTTTTAAGTTCCAGGCGATTAACCTGCATGCGGAACCGCTCCTTGTGAATATTTTAAAAAGATACCTTGCTTTTATTCATCTGCTGTTACGTCAATAACCAAAAGCTCGTCATCGAAACGAACTTCTACAACATCGCCCGGATAAATTTTTTTGCCGCGTTCTGTTGCCGCTTTTTTATTCACCGATACAATGCCGTCGTATATCATATCCTTTGCGTCGCCGCCTGTTTCGGCGATGCCGCTGAATTTCAAAAGCTGGTCAAGTTTAATAAAAGGTGTGTGTATGCTGATTTTTTCCCTTTGCATATTTTATTTGCTCCTTATTTTTATTGCGTATCACGTATAATCTCTATCACGCTTTCCAATTGCATCAAACGTGTGTTCAAGCGTTTTAAATCGTCGTTATCTGATATGTCAACCGTAATGTGTATGTTTGCAATGTTTTTCTTGTTAACTCTTGCGTTGATACCCTTACAGGCCATATTCAAGTCGGAAAGGATAGCGATAATGTCTGCTAACAGATGGTCTCTGTCGTATGCGATGATGTTTATGTCGGCATTGTACGACATCGACTGACCGTTTTCCCATTTTACTTCTATGAAACGGTCTCTGTCTTCAGAGCTTAAAACGTTAAGCTGTATGTTAGGACAGTCCGCACGATGCACAGATACACCTCTGCCTTTGGTTATAAAGCCTTTGATATCGTCGCCCGGCACAGGTGAGCAGCATTTTGCCAAACGGACAAGACAGTTGTCTATGCCTTTTACTATAATACCGTTATTTGAACGTTTTGTTTGAGGATGTTTTGGCGGCGTGTTGATCTTTTCCCGGATAATTTCGGCTTCTTCTTTTGACGGCAGCTCCTTATCCTTAACCTTTTGATATTCGTCATGCAGACGCATTATAACTTTTTGAGCCGTCAATCCGCCGTAACCCACGCTGGCATACAAATCGTCTATAGAATTAAAGCCATGACGCTTTTGTATAGGCTCCAGCCATTCTGAACGGAACAGCTTATTGTAATCGAGATGTAAACGCTTGAGTTCTTTTTCGAGCAACTCTTTTCCGCGAAGGATATTTTCCTCACGTCGCTCTTTTTTAAACCACTGATTAATTTTATTTCTGGCTTGCGATGTTTTAACCACTTTCAGCCAATCACGGCTTGGACCACGAACGTTTGACGAGGTTAAAATCTCAACAATATCTCCGTTTTGCAGAATATATTCTATAGGAGTTATTTTACCGTTTACCTTTGCACCTGTCATTTTACAGCCAACAGCAGAGTGTACCGCAAAAGCAAAATCTATGGTGGTTGAGCCGGCAGGCAGGTTAAATACATCGCCTTTAGGCGTGAACACAAAAACCTCGTCGGCAAACATGTCTATTTTTAACGCATTCATAAAGACGTCGGTATCGTCCACGTCGTCTTGCATTTCCAACAGCTGACGCACCCATTCCAGTTTGGAATCGAGGTTTGTCATGCCGGAGACGCCTTCTTTGTATTTCCAATGTGCGGCTATACCGTATTCCGCAACACGGTGCATTTCCCAGGTTCGTATCTGTATTTCAAACAGCGTTCCGTTCGGACCTATGACGGTTGAATGTAACGACTGATACATGTTCGGTTTAGGCATGGCTATATAATCTTTAAAACGCATAGGAATAGGCTTGTACATTTCATGTACGGCACCAAGCACAGAGTAACAATCCGCAATTGTGTCAACAATTATTCTTACGGCAAACAGGTCGTATATTTCGTCTAAGGTTTTGTTTTGAGTATACATTTTACGGAATATACTGTAGAAATGCTTTGCTCTGCCGGCAACCTTGCATTTTATGTTTAAATCGCTGAGCCTTGCACTGATGTCTGCCATTATATTTTGTATGTATTCTTCGCGTTCCTGTTTCTTTTGGTTTATACCGTCGTTGATTTCTTTGTATGCCACGGGATCCAGATATTTAAGCGACAAATCTTCAAGTTCGGATTTTACGGTGGATATACCTAAACGGTGGGCTAAAGGGGCATACACGTCCAGAGTTTCCTTTGCTTTTTCCAAACGCTTTTTTTCGGGCATACTACCTAAAGTACGCATATTGTGCAGTCTGTCTGCAAGCTTGATAAGCACAACACGTATATCCTTTGCCATGGCAAGAAACATCTTACGCAGATTTTCCATCTGCTGTTCTTCTTTGGTGGTGTACTGTATTTTGCCCAATTTTGTTACGCCGTCTACCAACAGGGCAACTTCGCCGGAAAACTCTGTTTTTATATCTTCGTATGTTGCTTCGGTGTCTTCTACAACATCGTGCAGAAGTGCGGCAATAACTGCGGTTGCATCGAGCCCTATTATTACGGCAACTATGTGAGCCACTTCCAGCGGATGATCTATATAAGGCTCGCCGGATCTTCGTGTTTGACCTTCATGAGCCTTTTTTGCAAAATCATAAGCATAACGAACTTTTGATTCGTCAAAATTAGGATGGGTTTGGTGTAATTTACTGATTATTTCCTCAAGCATCTGACACAATTGAAAGACACCTCCTTGCTTTGCTATGTTTGGTGTTTTATTCGTTTTCGGAAGGGAAAACAATATCTTTAATGTTTAGCTGTATATAGTCGTTGTTACGGTATTGATTTATCTCCGGATAAAAAGCAATGTCGATACAGGACATGACATTTATTTTTTCGGCTAAATGCCCTAAATTAAAACCAACGGTGCTGAATGTAATATTGTTTTTTCTGACTATCAGCTTAAGGTGTTTATTGTTCATACCGATAGGACGTACATTTTGCACCACGACATTGCACATAGAGAATAACGGTTGCGGATTTGCCGTTCCGAACGGTTCAAGTGCGTTTATGTTTTGTATCAGTTTGCGTGTTATTGACTGCGGACTAAGCTCGCAATCCAATTCCAATGTATAAAAATCTGCTTCCGCGGTCTTGTTTTGTTTGGAATATTCATTTATTCGTTTGATAAATTCGTCTATGTTTTTTTGCTCTATACTAAGCCCTGCGGCAAGTTCGTGTCCGCCGAACTTTATCAGCAAATCGGAACAGTAATTGAGTGCGTTGAAAAGGTTCAGCCCTTTAACGCTTCTGCCGGATCCTTTTGCAATATCATCCTCCAATGAAAGCATAATGCACGGTTTGTGGTAGATGTCCGATATTCGTGAGGCAACTATGCCTATTATTCCGTGATGCCATTTTTCATGATATAAAACGATGACATCGTTATCGGCTATTTTAGGATGCGACTTTATTATTTCCAAAGCTTCGTCTGCAATTTCCTGCTCTTTTATCTGACGCATACGGTTTTCTTCGTTG
>CAJOGA010000071.1 GCA_905233855.1 uncultured Clostridia bacterium | reverse complement strand
CTGGCAGGTTAAAGCGTATATCTGGGCCGATGACTCATTGATGCCTATGGCAGACGCATATGTAAGCAGGAGCAGCTTTGTGTTCAGCAGTCCGTCTGAATATCAGATCTTCCAGGCAGACGAAAACAACGAAGGACAAATCCTTGTATCGGGCGAAATCTTCACAAAAGGCATAAAATCTGTGGAGGCAAGAGCAATAACCGCATCTGACGATGATGCAGACTGGACAAAGATATCCTCAAACGAAACAAACTTTAAAGGAACATTGACAGTTCCTGCCGGCGGTTGGTACACAATCGAAGTGAGGGGTAAACTCTCAAACGGCACGTATGTATATAGCACAATTAAAAATGTAGGCGTCGGCAACGATTTGTCAAATTAGAAAATGCGGCATCGGGATTACCCGATGCCGCTAATTGCTTCATTTTTAAAAGGTGCAAAAACGACTTTTTGCCTGGGCGGCTGCTATGGCAAAAAAAGCTACAGGAAAATTCCTGTAGCCTTTTTTGCAAAGTGTTTTTCAAAGTCGAGCAAAAGCACAACGTCTGCTCAACTTGCACACATATCAACTCTCCGCTATACGACCGAAAAACAGTTTTACCGCTTAAACTATTCCTCGTCTGTATCGGTTACGGTAACCGTTTGCGTAACCTCGGAAACGTCATCATCTTTATCTTTACGTTTGTCTTTGATAAAATTATTCACCTTTGCAAACATCTCCGGCACAAGATCGATTATCTTGTCGGCAGGTGTAACAGGCAAAAGCTTTATGGTGTCTCCGCTGACAACCAAAAAGCCCAGCGGATTGATAGACACACCGCCGCCGCTGCCGCCGCCGAACATCGCCTCTGTGCTGGTACCTTTAGGGTCGTTGGTGGCCTGTCCGCCAAAGTTGCTTCCGCCGGCACCGAAGCCGAACCCAACCTGAGATATAGGAATTATAATTGTGCCGTTAGGTGCTTGTATAGCCTCTCCTACAACGGTGTCCACATCTACCATGTCTTTCAGGCTCTTCATTGCCGTTTCCATCATTTTTTGAATTGGATGCTCACCCATTTAACATTCCTCCTAAATATATATTTTACTTAACCTTTTCCAAAATCTTTATTATATTAAACACAATACTGATAATATGCACGCTTTGAACGCGAACTATACTATAAAACTCAACAAAATTATCCTCACCTTTAAATTGAGGCGTAATATTCACATTCATGTTGTGCACCTTAAAGTTATTATATATCAAAGCAAACAGATTGTAAACAACAATGTTTAAAGCACCGGTTAACATTCCCGTATTTGCGGCATTGGATGTGCCGAATTTTACCGTAAGGAAAAGTTTTTTAAACACAAGCAGTCTTTTCAGTGCGTCAAATATTTTAAAAATATTTTCCTTTGTGCTTATTAAAGCCTTCAAACGCTCCTTAAGCGGCTTTTTCTTCTTTTTTTCGGGCTTTTCTGTCTTTTGCGGTTTCTTCTTTTCTGTCTTTTTAACTTGTGCTTTACGCTCTGCGAGCAGGTCTTTTTTGAATATCGTTATTTTAAGCACCCTTATGGCTACAATAAAACTGTGTCTTTCGCCTTCATAGCGATAATTCACGGTTGCATACACGGGCAAAAACAATATGCTTGCTATTATTAATAAAACCACAGCCAACGCGTACAGCACCGTTCACCAACCTCCTCGTATTAATTATTGACACATTTTCCCGATTCGATAACATTAATATCCCATATCTGCGTCATTTGATTCAGACGGTTGCAAATCAATCTCCAGCTGTTCAAAGTCATCGGCATTCCCGGCGGCATATGCATCAAGCTTCGAGGTGTCCACCGGCGGCAGCTCCGACAAATTTTTCAGTCCAAAGCATCGCAAAAATTCGTCGGTAGTGCCGTACAAAAACGGCTTGCCCGGTGCGTCCAGACGTCCGCGTTCTTCTATGAGTCCCTTTTCCAACAGCCTTGCAACGGCATAGTCGCTGTTCACACCGCGAATGTGTTCCACCATAGCCTTTGTAACAGGCTGTTTATATGCAATTACCGTAAGTACTTCTATAGACGAATTGGAAAGCGGTTGCTTTTTCCGCTCGCCAAACATACGCTTGATATACGGGTGATAGTCCGCCTTGGACGACATCTGATAGGCGTCGTCTATTTCTATTATGTTAAGACCTCTGCCGCAATCCTGATATTCCGACAGCAGAATTTTAACTATTTCTTTTATTTCGGATTTAGGCATTTCCAGAATCTGCTCCAGCTTCACAATATCGACCGGCTCGCCGGAGGCAAACAACACCGCCTCTATAATGCCTTTAGCTTCATTAACGTTCATTTTCTGATCCTTTCACATATCACACGCTCACAATATAGTCCATATCGCCTTCGCTGTAATTGAGCTTCAGTTGATTATCCTTAACCATTTCCAACACTGCAAGGAATGTTGCAATGGCTTCCGGCTTGGTTTTAACCTCTGCAAACAAAGCCATGAATTTCAGACGTCTGTGTTCCTTCATAAGTGCTGACAGATAGTTTGTTTTATCCTTGACCGACACCTTTTCACGTCCGACAAGGTTTAAAAACACATTCTGCACAGGTGTTTTTTCCGTTTCCGCACGTGATATAACGGCAAAAAACGCATTCACAAGCTCGTCCGGCGAATGTTTTACAGAATAAACCGTGTCTATTTTGAATTTTATCTGTTCCTGCTGCTTAAATTCAAGGTCATCATACGCACCCTCCTTGAGTCGCAGCTCCTCCGATGCATCTTTATACAACTTATATTCTATAAGCCTTAATGCAAGCTCGGTACGAGGGTCTTCCTCTTCTTCATCGTTTTGCGGTTTAGGCAAGAGCATTTTTGATTTGATATACAAAAGCTGAGATGCCATAACAAGAAACGACGCCGATATGTCCATGTTAAAGCTTTGCATTTGATTTATAATTTCAAAATACTGATCGGTGATGCGTGTTATGGGAATGTCGTATATATCCAGCTTATGCTTTGATATTAATTGGAGCAATAAATCCAAAGGCCCTTCAAAATGGTCAAGCTTGAACGATAAACCGGTTACGGACGCCGCGTCGATAAATGTTTCATTTTCCGCCATTTTAAAGCACCTCCCTGCAACGTTTAAAATATAAGATTCAAAAGCGGGTCTATAACAAAGCTTATGCCCGTAAGCGTAATATCCATCAAATACGATATGGCTGACGAACCGACGCCTACAGCCACCAACGCAAACACTATATACATACCGTACGGCTCAAGCTTCGCATATTGAAAAAACAATTTATCCGGCAAAAATCTTGCCAGTATTCTTGAACCGTCAAGCGGAGGAATAGGTATCAGATTAAACACCATAAGTCCCAGATTTATATAAACAAGAGACTGTAAAATCATGCTTATAAACAATACAACGCTTGAGTCCGATGAACGGAATATGTTGGAAAATATTCCGAACAAAAAATATGACACTATAGCCATTATAAAATTGGACAACGGTCCTGCCAAAGCAACCAAAGCCATGTCTCTGCGTGGTTTTTTATAGTATTGCGGATTGACAACAACCGGCTTTGCCCATCCAAATCCAAACAACACAAGCAGTATTGTACCCAACACATCAAGATGTCTTATCGGATTGATGCTTAACCGTCCGTCATATTTAGGTGTCGGGTCGCCCAGCTTATACGACATGTATCCGTGCGACATCTCATGTCCCACAACGGCAATCAGTATTGCCGGAATTCTTATTAATCTTGCCAAAATCAACTCAACCATAAAGTCCTCCAAAATATGTTAATTTGTAATAATATACGTCAATCTGCTGTTTATTATCCGTTTCTTATATTATATATCCGGCAAGATGTTTTGTAAAGCGTTAATGTTCATAAACAGGTTGATATTTGTTTTGCGATAATGTATAATCAGATAAAAACAATATATAAGGAGAAAAAAGCCATGTCATACACACCTGATAACGAAAGATACTCAAAAATGAAATATAACCGCTGCGGTAAAAGCGGTCTTATGTTGCCTGCCATATCGCTTGGATTATGGCATAATTTCGGGAGTGTGAACGTTTTTGACAATATGCGTGCAATGCTCACAACGGCATTCGACAACGGAATAACGCATTTTGATGCCGCTAACAACTACGGCCCTGTACCTGGTTCTGCCGAGGAAAATCTGGGCAAAATATTAAAAACAGAATTCTGTGGCCACCGCGATGAACTCATCATCTCCACAAAAGCCGGTTACAGAATGTGGCCCGGACCTTACGGCGAATTCGGCAGCAGAAAGGCTATGCTCTCAAGCCTTGACCAAAGCCTGAAACGCTTGCAGCTTGACTATGTAGACATATTTTATTCTCACCGCTACGATCCAAACACGCCGCTTGAGGAAACAATGGGTGCGTTGTCGTCGGCTGTTAAACAGGGCAAGGCGTTGTATGTTGGCATATCGTCTTACAGACCCGAGGAAGCAAAAAAAGCTATCGATATTTTAAAAGCCAACGGTACTCCGTGTCTTATACATCAACCAAGATACAATATACTTGACCGCTGGATAGAAAACACAGGTCTTATTGACCTTTTAGAACAGGAGGGCATCGGCTCTATTGCGTTCTCGCCGTTGTCCGGCGGTGTGTTGACAAACAGATATGTCAAAGAAGACACCGACACTTTTTGGAACAAAAGCAATTTATCGCCGGAAAGGCTGGAAGTAATATCTCAGCTTAACAAGCTTGCCAAGGAACGCGGACAAGCTTTGTCGCAAATGTCTCTTGCATGGATTTTAAGAAAATCACGCGTAACCTCCGCATTGATTGGTGCAAGCAGTCCGGAGCATGTTCTTGAGGGCTTATCGGCTATTAATAATTTGGAATTTACCGATGACGAATTGGCAGAAATAGACAGAATAAGCAGTCAATACAAATAATGCTTTCTGAATTGAACGGTATTTACTCAAATCTTACCGCCTTGCAATAAATATCAATGTGTGTTAGAATGTAGTACAAGGAGCGTGGAGAGTATGAAATACAAAATTTTAATATTGTTATTCTCACTTACATTAATGTTTACATATATACATACTTGCTTTGCTTATGAGTGTCCCGAATATATAAAAATCGGTTTGTTTTATAATAAAACAGCAGTAAACAGCGTAAAAGTAAATTTCAACAACGGCGTGGATGCAGGGTTTGAAGACGCAGAAGGTTATTTCACCCCCTTGTTCTATTCCAATGTAATAAAAAACATAACCTTCCAAAAGCCGTCAGCCTACAGGCTTAAGGCATTGTATAAATACGACACTTATTCCGAGGCATATCTTCGTGCAGAGGAGATACGCACATCGGATATATGTGCGTCGGTCGTATTTGACAACGGATATTATGTATATATAGGCAGTTACGAAAATGCCGAAACGGCAAAAGCCGCCGTAGGCAGGTTAACGGAAATATACGGCGGAGGTTATGAAACGGTTGCTCCGTCGGCAAATGCTGTTGAGCTTTGTGCGGACGAAAGCAGTAATCCGTTTTTCATATTTGTGCAAAGCAATGAATGGTATTTATTGTGCAATCCTATAGGTGATGATGAGGGCAGAATAAGTGTTAACGGCACTCAGTATCGCGGCTCGCTTATGATAAAACGTCTGTCAAACTCCGATATGACTGTTATAAACAAGGTTAAGATAAATCACTATCTGTACTCGGTTATCGGCGGAGAAATATCGTCAAGCTGGCATACAGAGGCTTTGAAAACACAGGCAATTGTATCTAAAAGCTTTGCTTTGTCAAACATGAATAAATTCAAAAAGTACGGCTTTAATCTGGATGCCACCACAAATTCGCAGGTATATTTCGGCACATCGAAGGAAGACGCAAAAACCAGAGAAGCCGTTGACGCTGTTGACGGCAAGGTGGTGCTGTATAACGGCAAGCCTGCCGAAACCATATTCGGTGCAATGTCGGGCGGCAAAACAGAAAACAGCTCTTTGGTTTGGGGAGGCAGTGAAATCCCATATCTGATGGGTATAACCGACGAATATGAAGACACTGACAATCTCAATCACAAATATGCCATATGGCAGACGGAATTAACCGCCGAACAGATAAAAAGCAAGCTGGCATCAAGAAGCATAAACATCGGCGATATTCTTGACGTTCAGGCTTTGGAATACACTCCGAGCGACAGAGTGTATAAGCTGAAGATAACCGGTACGGACGGCGAACACATTTTTGAACGCGAGTCTACAAGAACGGCATTCGGTCTGAACAGTCAGATGTATAAAGTATATAAAAAAGGCGAGGCTGTTTCAAAAGATATATATACCGCCGAGGACAATGTGTTTAAAGTGCTGGACTTGTTTGGCACACGTTCGGTTACAGTTAATAATTCAAAAGTATTAACAGGTAACGGAATAGCCGATTTTTCCGGTGCAAAAGCGTATGTGCTGACGGAAAACGGCACGCAAGCCATCGACACACAAACAATAACATCAACAACCGAAACGTTTTTCGAAGTTGACCCAAACGCTCCGCTAACCTTTGTGTTCGACGGACGCGGATGGGGACACGGTGTAGGTTTGAGCCAATACGGTGCAAAACATATGGCGGAAAAAGGATTTACATACGATGAAATAGTCAAGTATTATTTCCCGGGAACAACAATATCAGACTAAAGAGAGGAACACAAAACTTTGAACAAACACGATTTTTACTATGATTTGCCCGAAAATCTTATTGCACAAACCCCCTTGGCGGACAGGAGTGCATCAAGGCTTTTAATACTGGACAAAAACACGGGCGAACTTTGTCATGGAAAATTTACCGATATAATCGACCTTTTAAATCCCGGCGACTGTCTGGTATTGAACGATACAAGGGTTATACCCGCAAGGCTGTACGGAAAAAAAGAAGGAACCGGCGGTTTTATAGAAATGTTGCTTTTGAAGAAGCACTCTTTAAACGAGTGGGAGGTTATACTTCGTCCCGGCCGCAGAGGCAAAGAGGGTGCACGCTTTGAATTTGGAAACGGTGAGTTGAAAGCCGAAATAAGCAAGGTTTTGCCCGACGGAAACAGAATTGTTAAATTTGAGTATGACGGTGTGTTTGAAGAAATATTGGACACTCTTGGCGAAATGCCTTTGCCTCCGTATATAGCCGAAAAACTGGAGGACAAAGAACGGTATCAAACGGTGTATTCCAAAAATTCAGGTTCTGCCGCCGCACCCACGGCCGGCTTACACTTTACCAAAGATGTGCTTAA
>CAJOGA010000070.1 GCA_905233855.1 uncultured Clostridia bacterium | reverse complement strand
ATTAAATAGGGAATTGTAGGGGACGGCCTCCCGGACGTCCCGTTAATTCGGGCTGTCGAGGACGCCAGCCCCTACATGTTCTGCATTAATCAGTGTTTAGTTGAGGGGAAGCTGTCGAACTGCGTGAGACTGATGAGGTGTTTAGTTAAAATCATTATTATATTTATCTTTTCCCACCTCATCCACCGCAAGCGGTCCCCCTTCCCCTTAAGGGGAAGGCTTTTTCGGGAGACACCTATAATATAACCTTTCATTTTCAGACACGCTAAAACGGAGCAGTGAAATTCACCGCTCCGCTTAATTTTTTAATTATTTTATAATAATTTTTTTATACACCTTTTTGCCTTTTCTCACAAGCAGTTCGTTATTTTCAAACATATCAGGCGTAACGGTAAGATTAAAGTCGGTAACGGCTTCGTTATTGATGTATATACCGCCCTGCTGCACCAAACGCCTGCCCTCGCCTTTAGACGGTATCATCTGAGCCAGCATAAGCATGTCCAGCAGATTTATGCCGTCGCCGATAGAGCCTATATCTGCCGACGGTATGTCTGCGTTATCGGCACTGCCGCCGAACAACGCCTGTGCTGCCGCCTCTGCTTTTTTTGCTTCCTCTTCGCCGTGTACCAGCTTTGTAACCTCATAAGCCAGTCTGCGTTTTGCCTCGTTAAGCTGTTGACCTTCCCATTTTTCCATTTGTCTTATCTCATCCATAGGGATAAAGGTTATAAGCTTCAAGCAGTTGATTACGTCGCTGTCCTGCACATTTATCCAGTATTGATAAAAATCGTACGGCTTGCATTTTTCGCTGTCAAGCCAAAGTGCGCCTTTTGCGGTTTTGCCCATCTTTTTGCCTTCCGATGTTGTTAACAGCGTGAAGGTCATGCCGTAAGTCTGCGTCTGATCCTTTCTGCGGCAAAGCTCTATGCCGCCGAGAATGTTCGACCACTGATCGTCTCCGCCCAGTTCTATTTTACAGTTATACTTTCTGTTGAGCATAAGAAAATCATAGCTTTGCATGAGCATATAGTTAAACTCAAGGAACGACAATCCTTTTTCCAGACGCTGTTTAAAGCATTCGGCGGTCAACATTTTGTTTACCGAGAAGCATGAGCCTATATCACGCAAAAATTCTACGTAGTTAAGATCCAACAACCAGTCGGCATTATTTACCATGATAGCCTTGTCATCCGAAAAGTCTATAAGCATGCCGAGCTGTTTTTTAAACTGCTCACAGTTATGTGCTATGGTTTCTTTTGTCATCATCTGACGCATATCCGTTCTGCCCGACGGATCGCCTACCATAGCTGTGCCGCCGCCTATCAACGCTATCGGACGGTGTCCCGCATCCTGCATGTGCTTCATAACTATCATCTGTAAGAAATGACCTACGTGTAAACTGTCGGCAGTAGGATCAAAGCCTATATAAAAGGTTACCTTTTCTTTCCCCAACAGCTCACGGATCTCTTCAGAATGTGTTGTTTGGGCAATAAGTCCTCTTTCCAAGAGTATATCAAATACATTTTGCATTGTTAAAAACAACCTTTCTGTGCACGGTGTTTGCACAAATTAATAAATATTAATGGTATTATATACAATACGGCAAATTTTTTCAAGGATTTATTAAAATTTATTTCATAATATAAAAATAATTTGACAATTACATAAAAATATAGTAGTGTATTTTATTAGGAAGTAAAAATTTTGTTTAAGGAAGTTTTTATTATGCCAAAAAGAGAGCTATGGGTTTGGTTAAATGCCATGCACGGCATGAACGATGTTAAAATAAATAATCTGTTAGACCGTTTCGGCGATGTTGACCAAATATACGCAGCCAAGGAGGCTGACTATGCCGATATCCCGTCCATAAGTCCGAAAGATATTGCTAATTTGTGTGATAAATCACCAACAAAAGCTAATAATATAATACGAATAATCAAATCGTCGCTCATTAAGGTTATAACCTTCGACGACGAAAATTATCCGGTTGGGCTGCGTCAACTGCCCGATCCACCGCATATTTTGTATGTAAAAGGCAATCTGCTTAACTTTAGCGACAGCTTTATGATTTCTGTTGTCGGCACACGCACTAATTCACAGTACGGTGCGGAGATGACGTATCAGATAGCGGGCGACCTTGCAAAAGCAGGCGTTGTTACCGTGAGCGGAATGGCACGCGGCATCGATACCGTCGCACACAGAGCCACGCTTGACGCCGGCGGCAAAACCGTTGCGGTTTTAGGCTGCGGTTTAGACGTTGTGTATCCGCCGGAAAACAAGGCTCTGATGGATGAAATATGTCAAAGCGGTGCCGTTATGACGGAGTTTCCGCCAACCACACCGCCGCTTGCGTATAATTTTCCAAAACGCAACCGCATAGTGGCATGTTTATCCAGCGGCACACTTGTGGTTGAAGGCAGCAAAAGCAGCGGCTCATTAATAACCGCACGTCTTGCAATAGACAATTCACGCGATTTGTTCGCAATACCGGGCAACGCAGGCAAATACACCAGTGAAGGCACCAATATGCTCATACAGAACTGTGCAAAGCTTGTGTCAAACGCAAACGACATTTTGTCGGAATATCCAAACGTTAAATTCAACATCATAAAAGAAACAACTAAACCTGAAATAAAGAGTCCCAACACCGTAGTGAAAAAACAAGAAATAAATTTAAACGACTCCAAATACAGTAATGTGTCGCCGAACGAGAGAGCGTTGCTTGAGCTTATCTTAAGCGGAAACACAAATATAGAACAGATATTTTCGGAGTCGTCCCTTTCTCCGTCAGACGTAAACTCAAGCCTTACTTTGCTTGAAATCAAGGGCTTGATTCGTCAGACAGCAGGCAAAAATTATGAAATTGCATAGATCTCGGAGGTAATCATGGCAACTACTAAGGCAAAAAAAACCGTTACAAAAAGCAAAACCGCAAAAAAACTGTTGATTATGGAGTCTCCATCCAAGGCAAACACAGTAAAAAAATATCTTGGCAGCGGATATAACGTTGTCGCATCTATGGGACATATAATAGATCTGCCGAAAAGTCAGCTCGGAGTGGATATAAAAAACAACTTTGAACCTAAATATATCACAATACGCGGCAAAGGCGATCTGCTCAGTGCATTGAAAAAAGAGGCAAAAGCCGCAAGCGTAGTATATCTTGCAACCGACCCCGACCGTGAAGGCGAGGCTATAAGCTGGCATCTGGCAAAGGCGTTGGACATAGACCCGTCGTCGGCATGCCGCATAACCTTTAACTCCGTAACAAAGGACGCAGTTAAAAAAGCGTTGACTCAGCCGCGTGCAATAGACATGGATTTGGTGGACGCACAGCAGGCACGCCGTGTGCTTGACAGACTGGTGGGCTACAGCATAAGTCCGCTGTTATGGGAAAAGGTTAAAAAGGGGTTAAGTGCAGGCCGCGTGCAGTCTGTCGCAACACGTATGATATGCGACAGAGACGAGGAAATAGCATCTTTTATCCCGAAGGAATATTGGACTATAACCGCCGATTTAACTGAACCGAACAAAAAAAAGCCTTTCAGTGCAAAATTTTACGGTATAGACGGTAAAGAAAAGGAATTGCTGAACGAAGCCGACGCCATGGCTGTGGTAAACGGAATAAAAGGCAAGGATTTTATCGTTACAAACATTAAAGAGTCGGAAAAGAAGCGTAACCCTCAGCCGCCGTTTATAACCAGCACCCTTCAGCAAGACGCCGCACGTAAGCTCGGTTTTAACGTGCAAAAAACCATGCAGGTGGCACAAACGCTCTATGAGGGCGTTAACATACCCGGCCACGGTCTTGTTGGTCTTATAACCTACATGAGAACCGATTCTTTGCGTATAGACACTACAGCACAAAACGACGCTTTAACATATATATCCACCGTCTTCGGCAAGGAATATGTGAGTGCAAGACAGTATAAAAGCAAGAAATCGGCACAGGACGCACACGAAGCCATCCGCCCGACGTATGTCAGCATTGTGCCGGACGATATAAAAGACGCTCTTTCAAACGATCAGTACAAGCTGTATAAGCTTATATGGTCCCGTATGATAGCGTCGCAGATGTCGCCGATGGTGTATTCCGTAACGTCGGCAAGCATAGATGCAGGACGCTATAATTTTAATGCGTCAGGCTCTGTTGTTGTGTTCAAAGGCTATAGTGCGTTGTATATCGAAGGCAGTGATGACAACGAAAAGGAAAAGATAAAATCGTTGCCGCATCTTGAGCTGAACCAAAAAGTTACGTTAAATCAAATAGATCCGAAGCAAAAATTCACTCAACCGCCAAATCCGTTCACCGAGGCAACCCTCATAAAGGAGCTGGAAGATAAGGGCATAGGCCGTCCGAGTACGTACGCCGCAATAATATCTACCATAATAGCACGCGGTTATGTTGTCAGACGGCAGAAACAGCTGCATCCTACAGAGCTGGGAAAAATAACAAACTCTATCATGAAACAGCATTTCAAAGACATTGTGGACATCGAATTTACCGCCAATTTAGAAAGCAAGCTGGACGATATTGAAGACGGCAAACGTCAATGGGTTGACGTGCTGAAAGAATTTAACGGCCCGTTTGAACAGAATTTTGAAAAAGCCAAAGAAGCTATAAGCAAGATAGAAATAAAAGACGAAGTGTCGGACGTTATATGCGAAAAATGCGGCAGAAACATGGTGTATAAAATAGGCAGATACGGCAAATTCCTTGCTTGCCCGGGTTATCCGGCTTGCTCAAACACAAAGCCTATTTTAGAGCTTTCGGGCGACAAATGCCCGAAATGCGGTAACGACCTTGTCGTTCGCAGGGCACGTAACGGCAACAAATATTATGCCTGCATAAAGGGCGAGGAATGTGGATTTATGACGTGGGACACTCCGAAAAAAGACGAAACCTGTCCAAAGTGCGGAGGATTACTTTTGCGTAAATTCGGCAGGGGTGCAAAGGTTTACTGTGCAAAAGATAATTGTGATTACGAGAGGAGCGGCAAGTAATGTCAGCCAAAGACGACAGCGTGAAGGTTATCGGAGCCGGACTGGCAGGCTGTGAGGCGGCATGGCAGCTGGCTCAACGCGGCATAAGCGTAACGTTGTACGAAATGAAGCCGATAAAGCGTTCCCCGGCACACCACAGCGATAACTTTGCCGAGCTTGTCTGCTCAAATTCGTTAAAGACCGATGCCGTAACCAATGCGGCAGGCCTGTTAAAAGAGGAAATGCGTCGTTTGAACTCGCTTATAATGCAATGTGCCGACGCAACAAAGGTGCCTGCGGGACAGTCTCTCGCAGTGGACAGGGAAGCCTTTTCCCAAACGGTTACCGATAAAATAACCGCACATCCGCTTATTGATATAGTTCATGAAGACGTTGATGATATAAACCCCGATACCAACACAATAATAGCCACCGGTCCGCTTACCTCCGACGGTTTAGCGGATGCGATAAAGCGTCTTACAGGCACCGACGATTTATATTTTTACGATGCCGCCGCACCGCTTGTCAGCTTTGACAGCATAGACAAGGACAACGCGTTTTTTGCGTCGCGTTACGGCAAAGGCACGCCCGATTATTTAAACTGCCCCATGACAAAGGAGCAATACGATTTGTTTTACACCGAGCTGATAAATGCCGAAACGGCACCGCTCAAAACATTTGAGCATCAGAAGGTGTTTGAAGGGTGTATGCCTGTTGAGGTGATGGCAAAGCGTGGAGAAAACACGCTGCTGTTCGGCCCTCTGAAGCCTGTCGGGCTTGTAAACCCAAAAACAGGTGCGGACGATGCGTATGCCGTTGTGCAGCTGCGTAAAGACAATGCGGCCGGCGATTTGTACAATATGGTCGGTTTTCAGACAAACCTTAAATGGCCGGAACAAAAGAGAGTGTTTTCGATGATTCCGGCACTTAAAAATGCTGATTTTGTGCGTTACGGGGTTATGCATCGCAACAGCTTTATAAATTCTCCGAAGCTGCTTAACTGCCACTATCAGATGCTTTCATGTCCCAAGGTGTTTTTTGCCGGACAGATAACAGGTGTGGAGGGGTATGTTGAGTCGGTGTCTTCAGGCTTGATGGCAGGGCTGAATATGTACAGATACATAAAACAACAGCCTCTTATACAGCCTGATCCCAAAACTGCCATAGGTGCGTTGGCTCTTTATATATCAAATCCGTCTGTAACCGATTTTCAGCCGATGGGTATGAATTTCGGAATAATAGAGGGCTGGCCGGAACGCATCAAGGGCAAAGGTGCAAAAACAGAAAAATACCGTCTGATTGCCGAAAGGGCATTGGATATAATAGATAACATACAGATTTCGTAGGGGAGGGCCTTTGTGCCCTCCTGCAAAAAAAGCCTTCCCTTACATAGGGAAGGCGGCACGCACATCGTGGCGGAAGGGTTGTCAAATACAAATAAAACAATCCCTCAGTCAAACCTTCGGTTTGCCGGCTCCCTTTACACAAGGGAGCCTTTGTATGGGAATGAATAATTCAGAACATGTAGGGGCTGGCGTCCTCGACAGCCCGAATTAACGGGACGTCCTGGAGGCCGTCCCCTACAAATTTCCTATTTAATCTTTACTCAAGGGGAAGGGGAAAAGATAAATATAATAATGATTTTAACTAAACACCTCATCAGTCTCGCACAGCTCGACAGCTTCCCCTCAAGGGGAAGCCTTAAAGCAGCCGCCTTTATAGCGATTGCCGAAAAAAAGCCTTCCCTGTGTAAGGGAAGGTGGCACGCACATTGTGGCGGAAGGGTTGTTATTTATTTCTGAATTTTTTATATTCGTAATTTATTTCCTCAATATATTCGTTTCCACCGGAATTTTTCCAGTCTTCCAACGCCAGCTTAAAGCCGGTGTCGTCTATCTGTCCCAGAAAATACTTTATTTTTGCGTCTTCTATAATACTGTTCATCTGCACCGACTGCTTTCCGTAGGTGTCGGAATAGAACGGTGCTCCGTAATTGCTCACCAGATACAGCTCATTATCCGATTCTATGCGTTCGGTCTCCAGGCTGAGCGGTGTGGGCTTTGTTTTTAATGCGGAGTTAAACGGTATACCTGTGTATAGCTGGTCAAAATCGTTTATGTCGGCAAGAAAGAGCGTGTTTTTTTGCACATATCCCTCCTCCGACAAGGTATAATGCATGCCCTCCACACCGTAAAGAATTATGTTTTGTGCAGGAGATAAGCATATTTTGTCCATAAACTCAAGTGCAGTTGTTAAATCCGCCTCGGTTTTACAACCGCTTTTCGGAAAGATAAAAATGCCGCTGTATCCGTCTGTGCTTGGCAAACGCTTGCCAGCAGGCCCCTGCAGAGCACCCAGCACGCCTATGTTGTCCTGCGTGCCGTATTTTTCGGTTATGAGCGACTGAATGGTTTCTCCGCGTGATACCGTGTCTGCAATGCAGCCCGACACACCGTTTGCCATATCGTTGTTCCAGAGCTTTGTATCGGTTATGGCAAAGTCTAAATTTATCAATTTATTGTCATAGAGACGTTTGAAAAACTTAACCGTGTCAAAATATTCGCTTGTCAAAAAGGCAGGTATAAGCGAGCCGTCGTCGGCTATGCCCCACTCGTTGGGTGCGCCGAACCACGACGCTATTATGTTGAAGCTTGTATTGTTGTTGACTAATGTCATGCCGTAGGTGTCGTCTTTTTGATTGTTGTCGGGGTCGTTATAGGTGAATTTATACAGCATTTCATAAAAATCGTCAATAGTTTCGGGCGTGTCCATGCCCAAAGATTCCAGCCAGTCCTTGCGGTAGCATAACCCGTACTGTCCCAGCGGTCTGCTGCGATAGAGCGAAAAGATATTTCCGTTTAACGATGTATTGTATAAAATATCAAAGCGTGTGTTTGAAAGGTTGGGATATTTTTGAAGATACGGCCCTATTTCCCAAACCTCTCCCGCCTTCATTTTTGCCATTATCCCCGCACTTTTAAAGCCGTACGCTATCATAGGCGGGTGTGCCGACGCCATCGCAACGTTAAGGCTGTCCTCGTAGTATGCCGCAGGTGCCCACGTTATTTCTATGTTGGTGTCGGTATAATCCTGCAAAGCCTCTTTTGCCGGGCTGTCGTAACGCATCGGAGAATCGGAAAACGCAGGCAGCAATATGCTGACAGTTTTTCTTGAGAGAGACAAATTTTTGTCTTTGTTAATAATTATGCTTATGCTGCCGGCAATAATCAATAACAGCATGCACACAGCAATGATGAGTGCAACAATTGATTTTACTTTTTGCCTGTTTTTCATTTTAAAAGCCGCACCTTTCATAAGATAAACCCTATTTCTCTATAGGAAAATAAAAACCGTGTTCATGACGCACGCCGTCCATTATCCGCATTATTTCATACGTGGTGTCAAGCGGAATAACGTCGCTTTCTGTTTGCGATGACAGTATCTTGTCGCACGCATGATTAAGCTCATGGATATACGTGCTTTCGGTTTTTGTAAGGATTTTGTCGACTTTGCCGCTGTTATACCGCACCGTAGCGGTAGGTCTGCCGACAAACGCGTCTACGGTAATCGTACCCTTTTCACACGTTATCACCGTGCAGGCACAGCGTTTAACAAGCGACGCACACAAATCCGCCGTACAGCCGTCGTCAAACGTAAGATGCATTTTTGTGGTTTCGTCCACGCCTGTTTTTGTAAGCGTCATTTCCGACGTTATGTCGGTCGGCATCTTGCCGAGCAAAAACAGGGTGTATGACAGCGGATATATGCCCAGATCCAACAATGCACCGCCGCCGAGGTCAGGACTGTAGAAACGGTTGTTTTCGTCGGTTGGCATCTCTCCGCCAAAGGTAGAGGTTATGTTTAAAATTTTGCCTATTTCTCCGCTGTTTATAAGCCGTTTTATCGAATTGTTCACAGGAAGAAAGCGTGTCATAAAAGCTTCCATAAGGAACAGACCTTTTTGTCTTGCCAGATCTATCGCCTCTTTTGCCTGGTTTGCCGTTAGGGTGAATGCTTTTTCACAAAGGACATTTTTCCCGTTTTTCAACGCAAGCATCATGTTTTCATAGTGGAAATTATGTGTTGTGGCAACATAAATGCTGTCGATATCTTTATTTTGCACAAGCTGTTCGTAGCTTGAGTAAAAGTTGGGAACGTTATACTGCTGTGCAAACGCTTTTGCCTTTTCTTCTGTTTTGGACGCGACGCCTACAAGTTTGGCACACGGGCATGCCGATACGGTTTGTGCAAATCTTCCGGCAATACCTCCCGCACCCATAATGCCCCAATTGACGGTTTTGCGGTTTACCATAATGCTTCATCCTCCTATGCCGCCGGTTTTCGGCTGATAATTAAAATTTTCCGCATGTTTCACACGCCGGATATTAAACGTATATAAATATACTACCCCATAACGGCGCAATTTGTCAATGTTTTGAGCAAAGAAAAAAGGGGCTGTGACAAAATGATTTTATAAATCGTTTTGCTACAACCCCGTCAGCGTGTTGATAAAGAATAAAATTTCTTTTCCACCTCATCCACCGCAAGCGGTCCCCCTTCCCCTCAAAGGGGAAGGCTTAATAAGGCTCCCTTGTGTAAATGTGATATGTAGGGGCGATTCACGAATCGCCCGTTTTCGTGACATTCATGTCGGGACATTCATGTCGGGACATTCATGTCAGGACGTCGAGGGGGTACAATGTCCCCGTCGTCCCCTACATTAATTTATTATGAATCTAAAAATTTCGGAAGGGTTGTCAAATACAAATAAATCAATAAAACAATCCCTCAGTCAAACCTTCGGTTTGCCGGCTCCCTTTACACAAGGGAGGCTTTTGATAGCGTTTTCTTGTAAATTATATTATCATTTTTATGCTTTTAGTCAACGCAATCAACTTTTCACAAATGATTACATATCAACCTTAAAATTTATTTAAGATTTCAACGAAAAGTCCGTTTCACAGAGAATCGAGTTATAGAAAAAAAGTGTAAAAAAGCGGCAGAGCGTTTGCTGCTGCCGCATATTTTCATCAGTCTACAGTGATTTCATGCATCTGACCGTTATATTTTATCTTGCACGTATTTGCAATGTCGGATTTTACCTTGACGTTTTTAACAACGCCGTCTTCCCAGTCAAAGTCAACAACATAGCCGCCTCTTGCTCTGAAGCCTCTTGCCGAGCCGTCTTTCCACGACGCAGGCACAGCCGGCAACAGCTCTATGTATCCGTTATGGCTTTGTATAAGCATTTCCGCAACGCCTGCCGTAACGCCGTAGTTACCGTCTGCCTGGAAGACAGTTGCCTTTTCATTCGACTCACAAGTAACAAACAAATTTTTAAAGACGTAGTATTTGATAAATTCCGATAATTGATAACCGGCTTTTTCACCGCTTAACAGACGGGCGTACAGGTTTATTATCCATGCACGGCTCCAGCCGCAGCCGCCGCTGCCGTTAGACAGTCTGCCGTCCACCGATACTTCGGCGGCCTTCCAAAGAGCAGGATCTGTCTCTTGCGTTATAGTTGTTCCCGGATACACGCCAAACAGATGCGACATATGTCTGTGTCCCGGTTCATGTTCTTTATATTCCTTTTCCCACTCAAGCACCTGACCTTTTGAGCCTATCTTAACAGGTCTTAATTTGCTTTTTATGTCCGCAATTTTTCCGCGCCATTGAGCGTCTGTGTCCAAAATCTCGCTCGCCTCTATGCATGCACCGAACAATTCGTTCAAAAGCTCTATATCCATAGACGGTGCGGTGGTTAAAAAGTGTGAAATGCGGCTGTCGTCTAAAAAGAAGCAGTTTTCAGGCGATACCGACGGTACGGTTACCAGATATCCGTCCTTATCACAAATCAAATAATCTTCAAAAAATTCGGCAGCTTCCTTCATAACAGGATAAGCCTTTTCCTTGAGGAAGGTTTTATCCATAGTGAATTTATAATGCTCCCAAAAATGCGTGGAAAGCCATGCACCTGCCATAGGCCAGAACGCCGCCGGAGTTGCCTGACTGTCAACGCCTGTCTCGCCCCAGAGATTGGAATTGCTGTGAGCTGTCCAGCCTTTGCAGCCGTACACGTTTTTAGCGGTGTTTCTGCCGTTTGGTATCATTTTATTTATGATAAGGTCGAACAGCGGTTCGTGGCAATCGCCAAGGCCGCACGTTTCAGCCGGCCAATAATTCATTTCAACGTTTATGTTCATCGTGTATTTAGACTCCCACGGCGGAGTAAAGTTGTCGTTCCAAAGCCCCTGCAAGTTCGCCGGCAAGGTGCCTTTTCGTGAGCTTGAGATAAGAAGATATCTGCCCATGTTAAATATAAGCTCGCTTAAGCCGTCGTCTTTTTCGCCTGCTTTGTATTCAGCCAGACGCTCGTTAAGCGGCTTGCACGCCTTTTCCTCGCTGCCTTTAAGGCTGAACTCTACACGGTTGAATATTTCGTTAAAGTCTGCTATATGCATCTTTTGTATATTGTCATAGCCCAGTTCGTCTATATGCTTAAGCTGCTGTGTGCACTCTTCAAGCGTTTTATCTGTTCTGTAGGTTGTGTTACACACAAAATACAGCGTTGCGTATGACGCGTTGTTTATCGACACAAAATCGCCTATAGTATGCACCTCGCCGTCCGATTCTCCCGCATGCAAAAGTGCGTCATATTTGACGCCGCCATCGCCACATTCGCCGTTCATTCTTATGCTGTCAGACGAAAATTTGCTCAAATCCGCTTCGTACGGTCTGCGAGATGGGGCAACGTCAATGGTCAACGCACCCGGTTTGTCTGCCGTAAAACGCATAACAAGTGCCTGTGCCTCCACGCTTGCGAACACCTCACGCGTGTAGTTGACGCCGTTTAAACTGTATTTAACGGTTACTGTGCCTGTTTCCATGTTTAAAGAGCGTTCATAATCCGTTACATTGCCTTTTTGATTTCTGAACCAGAAAGTGAGCCACGCAAGAGGTACAAACGGGGCAAAGTATTTAGGTGTTGATGTAAGCGACAAAAACGCCAGACGTTCAGCTTCGTCCTGCTTGCCTTCGCTCAGGAGCTGACGAATCTTTGCAAGATTAGCAAGAGCATCGGGGTTATCACGCACCTGATGTTTGCCGTACCAAACGGAATCTTCGTTTATCTGAAGTTTGTCGAACTGTACACTGCCGGATACCATTGCACCTATTCTGCCGTTACCCACCGGCAACGACTCAAGCCAGCTGTTTGTGGGTTTGTCAAACCAGATGGTTTTATTATTCTTTTGTACTGATGAATTCATAACAAATCTCCTTGTCAGCATGATTTTATACAGTCATTATAATAACTTTGTTAATATTTGTCAACAACTATACCAACAGCATAATTGCGGTTAACAGGGCTAAAAATCCGAAATTAAAAGCGGAAAACATACCGATGTAATACATCGTTTTCCCCGGGTTATGCTTTACGTATTCACGAAAGGTTATAAGGCTTGCCAGCGACGCTATCAGTGTGCCCGTGCCGCCTATGTTTACGCCGACAAGAAGGTCGGGATAGTTTTGCGTAAATTGCGAAAGCAGTATCGCAGAAGGAACGTTGCTTATGCATTGACACGACAGCACGCTCACCAAAAGGGTGTTTTTGGCTAAAAGTGTCGAAAAAAACTGTCGTATAATGTCTATTCTTGACATATTTCCGGAGAAAATGAAGAAAAATACAAATGTTAGCAGCAGCGGATAATCCACTTTTTTAAGTGCGTCTCTGTCCATAAAAAATAACGCTGCGGGTATTACTATCAGACCTATCCAATACGGCAGAGTGCGGAACACTATCGCTACAGACAACGCAAACAACAGCATATACACCGTTGTACGCACCGGCGGAACGGATATTTTATCCTCAAAGCTTTTGACAGGCGCATCTTTAACAAACACTATGCAGCACAGCGTTATTATAACCACCGATACCGCAAACGGTAACACCATGATAGATACAAATTCCGAGTTTGGGATATTGAATTTTGTGTATAAAAACAGGTTTTGCGGATTGCCGAACGGCGTCAGCATACCGCCCAGATTGGCGGCTATGTTCTGCATTATAAAGGTGAATGCCATGTATTTTTCCTGTTTTGCCGAGGTAAGCACAAAATATCCCAGCGGCAGAAAGGTAAGAAGTGCCATGTCGTTGGCTATAAGCATAGACCCTATAAAGGTGATATACACCAGTGCCAAAATGCAAAGACGCAGATTTTTAAATTTATGCACGATTTTTAACGCAAGCATATAGAAAAAGTTTATGTTTTTTAATGCACACACCACCGCCAGAACGCAGAACAGACACGTCAGCGTTTTATAGTCGAAATATCCGGCATACACAGCGTCTACCGGCACAAAGACCGAGGTTATAACCGCTGCGGCAAATGCTATCAGCATTACTGTATTTGATTTGACAAAAGAAAGTGCTTGTTTTAGTGAGTGTTTTTCCAT
>CAJOGA010000069.1 GCA_905233855.1 uncultured Clostridia bacterium | reverse complement strand
ACTTTTACAGGTTATTTTGACAACCCCAGCGAAAAGCAATTCGGCTATATTTTCATCAGTGCCGGCAAATATACCAAGATGAGCACTTTCAAGATCATCACCGACAGCAAGGACGCCGCCGCTTACACTTACGCCAAAGAAAACGGCTTTGACGTGACAGTTCTCATCAGAAATGTCGACTTATCCGGTCTTGCCGAGCCGGCAATCAATCAAACCGCCTCCACGTCTGTCACCCTTTCGCCCGAAAACGCCTATGGGGCAAGCGTCCAATGGAGAAACGAAACCGACGGCATTTACCTTTCCGACGGCGATAAATTCAGAGCCGACAAGGTGTACGCTGTCTACTGTACCTTGTATGCGAATGATGATTATGGATTCGTCACCAATAACGGAAGCTCGGCGGTCACCGCCACCATTAACGGCAAAAGGCCGGCTGTACAGACCTTTAACGAGATTGACCCAGAGGATACCATCCGCCTGAAGCTGACCTTCCCAAGGCTTGACCCCAACATCACAAGCGCCCAGATCACCGATGTTTACGCGCCGTCGTTTACGCTGGGCTTTTACGAATACAATTACAACCTCAATAATCCTAATCTCGAAGGGTATCTCCGATGGTATGACGTGACAGACGGCGGTGCCACTTGGATCAGGGATTATAACCGGTTTGTCCGTTACAACAGGACCTACGAGGTGCGCGTGTACCTTTACGCCAGAGAGGGTTACGTGATTAGTGCTGACAACTTCACCGCAACCATCAACGGCAAAAGTGCGCGCATCTTCACTGATAACGGTCAGGTCGTCGCTGCGATCACCTTCGATACGCCCCCCATACCCGAAGAAATGAGGATTGATGAAATTCGCTTCACAAACATTGACAGTCCTGTTGTCGGCGCACATCCCGACTATGACTTTGACGCAGACGGCAACTATACCATCACGGGCTTCAAGTGGATCAACCCCGATCTCAATGAAAATTCCGTGTTCCAAAGAAACACCATCTATCGGCTTCAAATCGAATTTGAGGCGAACGAGGGATATTTATTCAATACAGATACTGTAATAGTGGACACCGCCGAATCTTGCGAAGGTACCTCCAATATTGATTATAAAAACCCTGACAAATATCGCAAGACAGTCATTACTTTCCCAGCAACGGCGTCCTACGAGGTGCTTCACAAGCTTGACCTGACCGATATTGCAGCGCCTGTTCTCGGCGGGGATGTAAGCTTTGATTTCACACCCTCAGCAGGCTTCACTGTCGATAACAGCAAAGCGTTCTGGTATTGCAATGAGGACGGCAGATTCCTAAGCTCCGGCGAAAAATTTGAGGCGAAGCAGTATTCCGCGATCTTTGAAATATCCGCCAAAGACGGCTACCGGTTTGACCGTGGCTTTCTTTATTCCGAGGACATTTTCCCGACTGTCAACGGTGTCGCGGCGGATGCGCAGAACATCAGCGGCAGGGACGAATCAAGATTCCTACGGATCAGATACGATTTCCCGACGCTCGGAGAAGCTCCTGTGATACCTCAAAAGATCAAGCATGTGGACATCACAGGCGTCAATATCCCTCTCGCCGGCGATGCACCCGTAAACGAGGCGTTCTGCTCCGATGAAGGCGTCACCATTGAAGACGTTTCATGGTGGGATAACGCTACGGGTTACTGGATGGAGCCGGGGCTTGCCTTTGAAGAGGGCAAGGAATACAGACTGAGAATCGAAATCAGCGCAGACGATTACTATGAGTTCTATAAGAATGAATTAACCGGAGTTGAGCTTGTCGCAACCGTCAATGGCAAAAAAGCTTCGATAGATGGGGTTTACGGCTATGAGTACGGTGAAAAGCTTGTTCTCAATATGTTGTACGTATGTCCTGCAAAAGCAAGTTTTGCCTGGAATGGCGATAATTGCACGGTTACGCTCGCCTCTGTTGAAGATGGCGTAATTGTCAGAGCGGCAAGCTATCGCGGCAACCGTCTGGAGGAAGTTGTCCGGCTCGATGCTGACACGGTGACCGCCACATTGACAGGCGATACGGTAAAAGTTTTCTATTGGACAGGAGATTTACGGCCTGTACATACGGCTGTAATTTCAAAAAAACCCTGAGAATAAAAACCGACAAACAAAGGCACTCCGAACGGAGTGCCTTTGCGTACAAATATGAAAGGAAGGATTACCGTGGGACTGTTTAAAAAGGAAAATTGCTGCCTGTGCGGCGGAAAAACCGGAATGTTCGATAAAAAATGCCTGAGCGGAAAAGTATGCAAGGAATGTGTGAAAAAAATGTCGCCTTGGTTTGACGATTACAAAAATTCTCTGGCAGGTGCTTTGGATGCACAGCGGCTTAGCAGGGAAATCGACGCATCACGTGTGAAAATATATAATTTTTCAAAGATTTTCGGTGAGTTTGGCGTGATACTTATCGATGAAAAAGAAAAACAATTTGTAGCATTTCCGGATACAAGCAACGGGCTTTTTGGTAATCAGAGAACAGTGAAATCCATTGATGATGTCATCGATCTCGGACCGGATATTATAAGGTTTGATCAAGTCGAGGATTTTGAAATTGATATTACCGAGACAACCCGTGAAGAAAAGCAAACGGTAAACGGACAGCAGGTAAGCTATAACCCTCCGCACATTCTTTATATGGAAACCTTTACCCTCAGAATGAAGATCAATCACCCGTATGTTAAATCAATCTATATTCAGTTAAATGACGGTGCCGTTCAGATACATAATATCGGAAGACGTCTTTGGACAGATCCCGGACGAAAGCTTGCGGCGCATCTTCTTGATCTTCCGGGGCTTGTAAAGGAAAACAGCGAGGCGGTATTCGACAATGAGTCGTTGCTGGACGTTTTCCTTCGCAATAAGTATGAAATGCCGGATTATTCCTACGGCTTTAAGTGTACGCCGTTCAATTGGGATGAGATCCGAAAGTATCACTACTATCTTGCAATGGCACGGGAGATTCAAGATATTATTACCGAAAAAGGAGAATAAAATCATGAAAAAGATAAAGTTGCTTATACTGTTACTGGTTTTCGTGTTCCTGCTGTGTGCGTGCGGAGGTTCGGGCGGCGTGGCGGATGATATGTCCGACGACTCCGAGGAAGCGGTGGCAGAATCGGCCGGGCTGCAGGAAATGTGGAACGGGTGGTACTACGGATGTATCGATATGGATGACTGTACCGACAACTGGGCTTTTCTGAATGGCGCTACCTATGACGCTGTGATGTACGTCGAGCTGGATAAAAACGGCAACGGTCAATTTGCGATTTACGATCCTTTCGGCGACCTGATCTCCAATGAGCACAGTAATGTGTACGTACAGGCTAAGTGCCATGCCGACAAATCGCGACTCTACGGCGACAGCGGCACCGCTTTCAACGGCAATCTTGATTCGTCGGATTGGGTGTACGTCCATAACCGTGCCATTCCGGAAAAACTCAACGTGGGCGGCTATTCTTTAGAGAAAAACGGTGCAAAAATAGGTTATGAATTTCAGTTCAAACCTTGGGGCGACCGTTGGGAAGACGACAGTTATACAGAGTTTATCCCATACTTTGAATCGTACCTCGCCGCACTTGACGCAGGGCTTACGTCGCCGTTCGGCGATTCGTTCAAGGGCTTTGGGATAGCTGAACCTTCCGCCGCCGGCGGTGAAAGCACGGGGAAGGCTTCTGCCTCCGGTGAGCGTTCCGCTCTGCTTGGTGCCAATCCCGCGAAGCTGGATATCAACGACAGAGGCGTGGCGTACTTATACTATCCGGCGGATAAGTTTAAATATGATGACTTGTACGGCAAGCTGAAAAACGAAAAAACCGGTGTCGGCATCTTGATTGACCCGATGCTCGGCGCAACAAATTTTGCAGAGCTGAAACAGTCGTATGCGGAAAACAACAGCGACGAGGACGAGTATTCTCTGGTCGAAACAACGGTGAACGGATATAAGGCACTGATTCTGAAATATTCCGATTGGCTCGGTGCGACTATGCGCGTTGATGTCGACTTCGGCGGAGAACACGACGGTTGGTATGGTATCAGTTTTGCGGTTAGCGGCGATTCTCTCGAGGACTGTGATACAGACCTCGTATGGGCAGTCATCGAGTCAATGAAACTGGTAAAGTGAGTAAAAGACCATGAGACGACTGCGAAGCATGATGGCGGTGAGTCTTTTGATCCTGACGTCGATCTGCGGATGCAACAGATCCGGATCATCAGAGACGATCACCAACAGAAACATTCCATTAGAAGACGTTACAGAGTTCTGTTACACTTATGAAAACATCAACTACGGTGCTTTTTATCAAAGATATCGGTTCTGTGCGGAGAACGAACGCTATACATTCAGTCACGAGACTCGCGAAAGACCGAATGATTACGGTCCGACGACGAAACAGGATATCACTGAGGAGGGAAGCTTTGAATTGACGTTCGAGGAATGGCTGGAAGCGATGAGACTTCTGAAAAAAGGGAAAGTGAGTCCCCGGGCTGCATCTTCGGAAAGTGGTTCCTCCGGTCCATGGACTTATATTTACTGGAAAAACGACAAGTCTCGGTATCAGAATTTCGAGTTTTCCTGTTATGAAGAAATGAAAGCCTTTGAGGGCTATTGTTCGGATCTGGCTCGGAGAGAGCGGTAAATTACAGTTTGAGCACACGGCTCGTCTTTTCGTGTGATATCACTACTATCTTACAATAGCACATGAAATACAGGATATTATTACCGGAAAAGCAGAGTAAAAACGGTTTCAGCGACAGATTTCTAAAATAAAAAACAGCGCAGGGGCATTTACCAAAAATCGGTATCTGCTCCTGCGTTTTGTTGTGTGTAAAAAAAGTTGATTTTACCAAGTTTATTTCCGTATATACGCCTTATATTTTCAAATGTTAAATCATAAAGGCTATATTGAAAACGGCTCTTACAGAGGAAATAAGAGCCGTTTTCCAACACTAAAATGGGCATTTTTACGCCTATATATCTCACCGGTTTTAAAATATAAAAACCACCTGCACAAACTCCAAATGAACAACTGGGACAAATAATATCTGCTGCATATCCCGACGAAAATGATGTTGAGCAAATCAGAAATCGTATTCGGCTTACATCAAAAAAGACACTTATCAATGAGTTTAACCATTTTGAAGGAAATTTAAGCATTTTTCAACCCGCTATTGATATTACCGATCAAGCATTAGGAAAAGAAAGAACTGATATTACAACATTCATTAGTACTTTGTAACGTATATATATTGATATTACGAATTTCAAAAAATAATTTTAATTATTTTTGCGAAAACTATTGACAAACGGAAAGTTTTGTAATACAGTGTAATACGAGAGGTGAGGCGAAATGACAATTTCTTTGAGATTATCGGATGACGATACAATGCTGATAAAAAAATATGCGGAAATGAATAATATGTCTGTGTCAGACCTGATTCGTCAATGCGTCATGGAGCATATCCAAAACGAGTATGATCTTGAGCTATTTGACAGGGCAATGGCCGAATACAAAGCCAATCCGAAAACCTATTCTTTGAATGAGGTTGAAAAGGAATTGAAGCTGATATGAAAAGTAGGGTTGTATTTTCCGCAAGAGCATTGTCTGAATTGAAATCGCTGGATATTCCGACAGCAACGCTGATATTAGGTTGGATACATAAAAACATTGACAGGTGCAGTAATCCAAAACAGTATGGCAATGCGCTTACTTCTGAGCGATACGGTTCTTGGCGTTATAAGATTGGGGACTATAGGCTTCTCGCTGAAATCAAAGAAAACTCTGTAACTGTTATTACTATTAACGACGGTCACAGTCAAGAATCGTTGGATTAAAGTTTTTTGTTTCAAGGAGACAAATGCCATAAAAGGAGTATCAAAAATGCTGATAAATGATGATAAATATATAAGAATAATAGAAAGCATAAAAAAAGAAATCAGTAATGCCCAATACAAAGCAACGCTTTCTGTTAATCGTGAGTTAATAATGCTTTATCATACAATCGGAAGTATAATAAATCAGAACAAATCTTGGGGAAATAAATTTATTGAAAATCTTGCGAATGACATAAAACTTGAATATCCCAATTCCAAAGGTTACTCTGTACGAAACCTTAAATATATGGCCAAATTCGCTGCCGAATATCCGGATATAGAATTTGTGCAGACAGTGTCTGCACAAATTCCCTGGTCACATAACTGTGCGATTATGGATAAAGTAAAAGATTTTGAAAGCCGAAAATGGTACATCAATAAAGTCATTGAAAATGGATGGTCTCATAGTGTTTTAATACACCAAATAGAGAGTGGGCTTTATGAAAGACAAGCCATAGCCGAAAAAATATCTAATTTTGAGAACAGACTTCCCGCACCGCAAAGTGAACTTGCATTGCAGACGATGAAGGATCCGTATATCTTTGATTTTGTTCCGTTCAAGGAGGATATGCTTGAAAGAGATATTGAGCAAGCCTTGGTTAAAGATATTACGTCTTTGCTTTTGGAACTTGGAACAGGATTTGCATTTTTGGGCAATCAATATCACATAAATGTCGGTGGCGATGATTTTTATATTGACCTCTTATTTTACAACATAAATCTTCGTTCTTATATTGTTATAGAATTAAAAACAGGAGATTTCAGACCGGAATATGCAGGTCAGCTTAATTTTTATCTGTCTGCTGTTGATGGTATCCTCAAAAAAGATACAGACAATCCATCTATCGGACTACTTTTATGTAAAAGTAAAAATAACCTGGTTGCTGAATATTCACTTAAAGATATGTCAAAACCTATCGGTATCAGCGAATATAAAATTACAAAGAGTTTGCCTGAAGAATTTGAAAAACAATTACCGTCTGTTGATGATATTCAAAAGAGAATTAAAAAATAACAACAAAGGATATTGATTAGAAGAAATAAATGTTTGATTTATATTTCCCTGAATTAAAAATATCTTGACTTAGGGAAATAACTATTTATCTGTTATCACGCCTGATAACAATTTGATAAAAACACATCAGATAAGGCATGGAATATGTACATGAAATATGTATGAATCAAGTTGATTTATCAATGAAACAGCCAATAACTTAAACAGTTATGTTTAAGTTATCAAAACCTACAACGAGTGGGAATAATCAATATTGTACTTTTCTATCCCGAAAAGTGCCGATTTTACGGCATTTTTCGGGATTTTGTCTTTTTAGTGGCTACAAATTGGCTACATCTGCTGTATTTTTTGTAGCCATTAGTCCGTCAAGCTGATTTGCAACTTCAATTTGCTTATTTGGGTAAAGGTGACTGTAGGTTTCCATTGTTGTCTGTATTCGCTCGTGTCCTAACCGTTCAGCAATCAGAAGCGGTGAAAAACCCATTTTTATTAAAAGGCTTGCGTGACTGTGACGAATATCATGCACCCGTATTCTTTTTTTGCCGGCTTATTTAGTTAGGATTGAAAATCGTAACTAAATAAGCCGGAATGTAACACATCATTGTCAAACCTACAGCAGGAGCATTTACCGAAAGCGGTATCTGTTCCTGCGTTTTGTTATGTTTGATAAAATGTTGATTTTGCCCTGTTTATTTCTGAATAAATGCCCTTATGCTTTTAAATGTGAAATCTGAAGGCTATACCGAAAGCGGCTCTTACAGAGGAAATAAGAACCGTTTTCCGACACTAAAAAGGGCATTTTTCAGCAGCTGATTTTCAAAAGTTCGCTGCATATCAGAAGATATGTACCTACTGCATAATCGCCGGAACTCATTTTTCTTTCTTCGTCTGAAAGGTTGCCCCATGCCATGTCCGGTCCCCAAGATACTCCCTGCACATAGCCTATTCTTCCGCTTGTGTTAACGGCTTTCTTGTTCAGCCATTCAAATCCGTTGATTCCTGTTTGATAATAGCTTTCATCAAGCAGTCCCAAACGAACGCCTATTAAAAATCCGAGCGTAAAAAGTGCTGTGCCGCTTGTTTCGCTGTCGGGAAATTCTGCTTTATCATGTAGACTTGTTGTGAAACCGCCGTCAACATTTACGCAATCTCTTATGCTCTCCGCCATATCACAAAACACCTGTTTGTATTTGGCATAGTATTTATCATCCGTTTTCATTGTATCCAAGCCTCTTGCGAGTCCTGCGAACACCCATCCGTTCCCTCTTGCCCAGAAAAGCTTTTTACCGTTCGATGTAAGCTCTTTATCGGGGGTAAAACGGTCATCTCTGTACCAAAGATGTTCTTTTTCATCATAAAGTGCATAATCAAAAAGGCTGTGTGCTTTTTCACAATACTTTTCATTGCCGTATTTAACGCCCATTTTCTGTAAAAACGGAAATGCCATATATATAGCGTCGATCCACCACCAATCATCATTTTCGGGATTGTCCGCAAGGGCATCTGTCTGTGTAACAATATGCTTATCCGTACCTTTATCGGGGCAGAGGTTTAAAAGTTTAAGATAACTGTCGCCGCAAAGCATTGCGTCAGCATGTATGGCGGTTGCCTTTTTGTTTTGCTCTTTATAGAACGACCAATCGTTATCATCCGCCCATTTTATGGCATAATCAAGGTATTTTGCGTCTTTTGTGGATTCATATGCCGATATATTCCCGATCATATACGCACCGCGTTTCCAGTTTGCATTTCCGCTGTCAGGATTTTTTGCTATCCAATAATTGTTGACTAACTTAATTCTGTTTTTCAGATATTCTGCGGTATACATGATAAACTCTCCCTTTACACAAATATAAAAAATACGACTATATAATGCCAAAAGGAAACGAAAAAGTCAATGATTGATTTCATGTAGGTTATATCTTAAAAGATTGACAATTTAAAAATTCTTGCGTTTGATATAGCAAAAATTTATTGTATTTAGCTTTAGCTTAATATATAATAATGGAAAAGCAGGATGTGATGCTAAGATGTTTGATGACATACTCAAAAGAAAATAGGCAGATGCCGATAATATAACATCATTTGTACTCGAATTATCGGACAATTGAAAAAAGATAAAGTATGGTGTACAATATCTGCTGCATCATATATGATAAAAAGCAGGAGAAAAAAGCTATGAAGGATTATTTGTACTGTTCATGGAGAGTTATTTTTACACACATAAAAATAATGATACTTTCACTTATACCAGGGTCTGTTATGTTCAGTGGCGAAATATTCAGCGAAAGAGTGGGTTTTTGGTACAGCGTGTTGTTTGCGGGCGTATATGTTATGCTTATTTATTCCGAAACATACAGAATAGGTGAGCTGAATGCAAAAACGGTGTCGAAACAAAAGCCGTATGCCGCAAAGGGTTTTTTGATATCCGTGCCGTTGGTGGTTATATCTGTGGTATTAACGCTTATATGGCATTTTTCTTGGATGAATGCTCCTGACAGCAAAGCTGTGGGAACATATATATTCCGTTTTATTTATATGGCATGGGACTTTGCGTTTTTCGGCTTTGCCGGTATGGACAGAGGATATGTAAGCATTATAGGATACGCTGCGGTGCTTATATTACCGTTTATAAGCAGCGGCGTGGGATATCTTACGGGCATACATGATTTTCCTATCGGAATCAAGCTTAAACAGCTTATGTACAAGAAAAAGTAGCAAGCGAGATGTGTGTTGTTCCGCCATTTTAAAACGGCACGGACTTTATATCCGTGCCGTTTCTTGACTTTTTATGAAATAAAATCAGACAGCAATATAAACACCAGTGCAATCAAAAGCCAGTAATCGTCCGTGCCGTCAAGCAGTAAAAGGAGTATGATAGCACCTATAAGAACGGTGTCAAAATCTATATTTTCAATAATTCCGTTTAAATCAAGGTTGGGCAGCATGACGTTGTGTCTTGCAATTTCCGCAGCAGAATCGGACGGCATATTTACAGGCACCGCTTCGACAGGCGTTGTTTCAAAAACCGGTTTTTTGCTTGCTGTGTGTACAGTATTCTGCCCGGCTGAGCGGTTGTATATGTCATTATTTAACTGCGAAGGTTCGTGTAACGGTTGTGCGGGAGCGTCAGAGTTGCACACGGGACGTTCGCCTGTTTGTTTTGATATCGGTTCCGGCATTGCACCGCTTCGGTAATATCGTCGATACATATGTACTCAGTCCTTTCAATAATACATCATTGTTGCCCGTTGCTTTTATTAACATTAGGTTTTATCAGGTTTGAAACGGGAAGAACGCTGCCTAAATTAAGCAGATTGATTGCCATATCAATACTGGAATGTTTGTTTTTCTTAAGATACGGTTTCAATGACAGCAAGAGCGATGCCCGTGGGTTTGAACGGTCGGTAAGCTTTTGATATAACGAAGTTATTTTCATAATAGAATCGGCCTGTATACTGCTTTGTGCGGCAGGAGTGTTTGTCAACGACGGTGATTCTTTGCCGTTTGAAGCATCAAGGCTGCTATCTGTATCGGACAATGCACCTATCACTGAATTTATTTTGTCCTGAGGGATATTTGCAAGCAAGGATTGCAGAGTATCCATTATGGAATTTGTGTCGTTTGCCATAGAAATCATCCTTTCCGTTATTTTAGATTTTCAAGCTGTGAAACAATTTGCGAAAGGTTAATATTGCCGCTTTTCGCGTTGGAAAGAACGGCGTTTATCTTGTCCGGCGGTGTTGAGGAAAGAAGCTGGGCAAGCTTGTTTTGATCCATTGCCAGAATCTGATTTTTTAACGACTCGATGTCGTTTGAGCTGAGTTTGGAGCCCAACGAGTTTTTCAGCTGTTCAAGTTGGTTTTTGTCTATCTTTGATAACGCCCGCAGTAAATTCGGATTTATATTGTTTGACATAAATAAAGCCTCCCTAAATATATTCAATTCATTGTATGCTGCAAAAAAGATAAATGATACAAAAAAACGAAGCGGTTTTTGCAATTTTTTCCGCTTCGTGTATGTTGTTATGTCTCATCTTGCGATTGAACGGCGTCGCCGGCAAGCTCTATCTTGCTTATGGATACCTCGTATGCCGTTCTGGTTTGGGAATCTGTTTCGTTTATCTTCTTTTTATATTCACGCGATTGAAGTCTTCCGAATATTTTAATGTTTTGTCCAACCTTCAGATTTTTGCAAAAACGCGCGTTGCGTCCCCAGACGATTGCCGGTATATAGTCTGATTTATTGTATGTACGGTTGACGGCTATGAGCAGATCGGCTATTTCTCTGCCGAACGGTGTTGTGCGGTATGTGGGTTGCTTGCAGATGTAGCCGTTAAGATACACCTGATTAGGGTTGGTGTTTATGGTAGCGTCTGTTTTGAAAATGTTTTGTGCAAACACAGTGAGCACAAGCTTGTTGCCGGGGTTTACATAGTTGTTGTATGAACGGAATTGACCTGTTATTTCCACGGTGTCGCCCTTTTTTATTTCGTTTGACTCTAAAAGCCTGCCCGATACTATCACCTTGATAAAGTCGTTGTTTTGACTTAAGCGTGGTATCTGAACGGTAAAACCGTAAAAATCTTCGCCGTACAGCGTATGACTCAAAGTTAAATTGTCATACACCTTGCCTATTACAAAAACCTCGTTATTATCTATACATTTAAGCATTTAACCATTCCTTTCAAAATTCGGGCTGTTTTTTGCAATGATTTTTACTCTATGAATATTCGCATATTGCATTTTTTATGCTTAAAACTTGACTGATGAAAGGTTGTTTTTATTAAACAAATCCGTAACCAATCCCCATGTTACGGCAGACAGCGTGCTGTATATATCGCAGGAATTTTCGGCTATGACGGGAAATTCGGCAATTTCGTATTCGGTATTGTTTATGCTTTTGAAACGTCGCTGAATACAGTAATTGAGCTTTAAACGGCTGTTTAAACTTTCAATACCGGAAACGGTTATGGTAGAACGCATCGACAAACCGTAAGTGATGATGTTTGTGCTTGACGGAAGATGTCGGGGAATGTTGTTGTCGGCGTTGATGAGCAGGACGGTGTTTTTGGATATTATTTTGTTGATGTATTCATCAAAATCCGGCTGACAGTCATTGCATATAAACACGTCCGGCATGAGCAGAGGGATTTTGCGGCTGTGTGTGCTGCCGCTATACATCAATATAAGATGATCGGCATCCGTTCCGGAGATTTGTTTTAATATGCCTATATTCTCCTGCTTTAAAAGAACGCATTTATATCCGTATGTCTGAATTATTTTGCATATCGCCTTTTCAAATCCGATGTCGGTGCCGGACGAAAATATGCCCGTTACAATCATATAATCCCCCATTTCATGTGATACAACATTAAGTGTATGTATTTTCAGGCATTTTATACAGTATTAAATTATATAATTTGCACATAATACCTTTTGTGAAGTTTTTGTGCGAAGGAGATTTTTATGACAAATATTAATTGCAGCGAAAAATGTGTCTATCAGCAGGACGGTAAATGCATGCTGGACAGCGTGGGAGTGAGTATGGAAAACAAGAAAGAAACGCACGGGGTGTCGTCGTGTGTATATTTTACCAAACCGGACGCATCAACAAAGCCGGACAGTACCGTAATATGAGACGTTTGTAAAAAATGACGAAAAAAAGTTGCATATTACACTAAAATTGACTATTTACACAACAAATGATATAGTATATAATAATAGAACAAAAGTATAAATGCGTTCTTAATTAAAGAAAGGTGTGAAGATATTATGAACGGAAAAAAGATTGTGTCAATCGTGTTGGCTCTTTCCATGATGTTAAGCGTGATAACGGTTGCACACGGTTATTCTGAAGGTGATACTGTTCCGGGGTCATTGATCAAAGAATCATGGAACCATACGAACGGTAAAGGGGAGCTTACAATAGAATCCGAACAAGGTCATGAGCATTACATGAAACTTGTAGCGGAGGAAGGCGGCCCTAATTTGCTTAAAAAGAGCTTTGACGGCTTAACCGCAGGCAAATCGGTTATTGAATTTGAAGTCAAAGCAGATAACGAATCGCAGAATACGAATAAATATATGTACTTTTGCGACGGTCCTAACGGTGCAAGCAGTATGAGATTGTTTTTTGCAAACAACGGCAAGCTTGAAGCGTGGAGCGGCTCAAACAACAATACTGTTACTTTGGCAGAGTTTACTCCTGACGAATGGCATAAGGTAAGAATGGAAATAGACGTCGATGCAAAAAAATATCAGATCTACCTTGACGACGCTGACAAGGGCTCGGTTGATTTTATCGGATCGGACGCACTTCCTAATATAGACACGATTATCATCCGTGCAGACGCTAATACAGGCTATCTGGCATACGATAATCTTGTAGTGTATAAAGAAGACGGTAAAGCTTCGGCAATACCGACGCCTAAGGTGCCTTTGCCGTATGAAATCGTGCAAAGATACCCTACGCCGACTCCTTTGCCTACCCAGACGCCTAATGCAAAAACAGGCAAAGAGGTTGTTTATTTAGATGAAAATTTTGAAACGTGGCCTGAATGGGTAACCGACGATTCAACAAAGGCTAACGATTCCGAGCATGGCAATTACCTCAAACTGACGGATAAAATCAAATATTCGTTTAATTTGCCGGAAAAAGTTAAAGAGGGCGGAAATATCATGTGGGAATTTGATTTCCGTTCAAACCATGACGGCGGCAGCGGTTATAAATCTATATTTATAAGCGGTAACGGCACATTT
>CAJOGA010000068.1 GCA_905233855.1 uncultured Clostridia bacterium | reverse complement strand
CACCGGCGGCATGGCACGACTTATAAGCGAAGAATCAAAAACCATTCAAAGGGTGGACCATTATCTTACGCTGGAAGGATTGCGTATACTTTACGAAAAAAATTTCCCCGGAGGAAAATGATCAAGAAAAGGAGATATTTAAAAATGGATTATAACAAGCTTTATGAAACATGGCTGGAAAACGCAAACGACGAATTTGTGCAAAACGAGCTTAAAAGCATAGCTGACGATCCAAAAGCAATAGAGGACAGATTTTACCGTGAACTCGAATTCGGCACCGGCGGCATGAGAGGCGTTATAGGTGCCGGAACAAACAGAATCAATATATATAACGTGCGTCGGGCAACACAAGGTCTGGCGGAGGTTATCAAAAGCCAGGGTCAGGCAGACATGGACGCAGGCGTGCTTATAGCTCACGACACAAGAAACTTTTCCGATGTTTTTGCGCTTGAAACCGCAAAGGTGCTTTGTGCAAACGGCATAAAGGTTTTAATGTTTGACGGCGTACACGCTGTGCCGGAAGCATCGTTCGGCATAAGAAATCTTAAAGCTGCGGCAGGCGTTGTTATAACGGCAAGTCATAATCCGAAAGAATATAACGGCTACAAAATCTACGGTCCGGACGGCGGTCAGTTCCCGCCGGATTCTGCCGACAAGGTTCTTAAACAAATGGAAAAAATCGATGTGTTTACCGGCATAAAAATCATGGACGCAGACGAAGCAAAAGCCAAGGGCTTGCTTAACATAATAAGCAAAGACGAAGACGAGGCGTTTTTGGACGCCATTCAGACTCAAAGCATCAACCCGGGTATTGCAAAGAAGCTCGGCGACAGCTTTAAAATTGTGTACACACCGTTCCACGGCACGGGAAGCCGTCCCGTAAAGGCAATATTAAAGCGTCTGGGCTTTGACAACGTTATAGTTGTTAAGGAGCAGGACGTTCCCGACGGAAATTTTCCTACCGTTAAATCCCCTAACCCGGAGGACAAGGAAGGCTTTACCATCGCCATAGAGCTTGCAAAGGCAAACGACGTGGATCTGATAATAGGAACCGACCCGGACTGCGACCGTGCAGGTATCGTTGTAAGAGATTCAAACGGCGAATATCGCTGTCTGACAGGAAATCAAGTGGGTGCGTTGCTGTGCGAATATATCATGTCGGCAAAGCAGGAGAAGGGCCTGTTAACTCCAAAATCCACCATTGTTAAAACAATAGTAACAACACGTCTGGCGTCTGCCATAGCAAAAAATTATAACGCACAAATTGTAGATGTGCTTACCGGATTTAAGTATATAGGCGAAAAAATGACGCTTTGGGAAACCACCGGTACAAACAAATACGAATTCGGTTTTGAGGAAAGCTACGGCTACCTTGCAGGTATGCACGCACGCGATAAAGACGGCGTTGTTGCATCTATGCTTATTGCGGAAATGGCGGCATGGTATAAAACAAAGGGAATGTCGCTTTATGAAGGCATGCAGGATATATATAAAAAGTACGGCTACTATGCGGAAAAAACCGTATCTGTCGTTATGAAGGGCAAGGACGGTATGGCAAAAATACAGCAAACAATGGATAATTTGCATAAGTCGTCGCCAACTGAAATTGCAGGTTATGCCGTTTGCGAGGTTAAGGACTATCTGAACAGAATTTGCGTTGCAAACGGCAAAACGTCCACTCTTGAGGGATTCCCTCTGTCCGACGTTTTGGAATACTCCTTAGGCGACGGTGTAAGCTATGTTATTGTGCGTCCGTCGGGTACGGAGCCGAAGGTGAAAATGTATTTCGGCACAATGAGCAAAAACAGCATGGAAGACGCAGAAGCAATGCTGGATAAAATGTATGACAGCATGAAGGCTGTTTTGGAATAGAAAAAATCATAACATTTTGCAAGAATCGGAGGCTTTTATATGTCGGACATCTCGGCAAACCAAAACACGGAACGGGAGATAAAGCAGCTCCTGACTCAGGATATGCACGACAGAATTGTTTCGCTCACGCTGAACAGGCCTGTTTACCAAACTAACTACTACTTTGACACCGTATGCCACGATCTTGACAAAAACGGCATCTCCATGCGGCTGCGGCACAAAGACGCTTCTTGGGAATTGACGGTTAAGATACACTCAGAAAAAACCGATACCGCTATCATATCCAAAGAAATAAACATTCCCGTATCTGACACTCAGGCAAAAGAATATCTGGAAAATATAAATCCTGACGTATTAAATAAAATTTTAGCCGAAAACGGCTGTGCTTTCAGGGCGGACACCCTGAAATACATAGGCAGTTTGCGAACAAAACGTGTTAAAGTGCCGATAGACGAACTGGGCGTTGTTTTTGAACTGGACGAAAGCACATATCTGGGCATAACCGACCACGAGGTGGAATGTGAGCTTACCGATATGTCAAAGGCGGACGCCGTGATAAAATGGCTCAGAGACAGGAATATGATGCCTGCCGGCAAGATGAAGGGAAAATTCGGCAGATTTTTAAACCGTCTGAAACAGGTAGAAGAAAAATGAAAAAGCTTACTTTTTTTTCCAACCAACCCATACGCCGCCAGCTGGTGCTTCTTATATCTGCCATACTGGTGATATTTTTGATAATGAGCATAGGCATTTTCCGCTACGTTTTTTTCTATTACAATAATCTGGTATATACTCAAAACGTAAACCTTTTGAAAATGTTCTCCAGCACCACCGAAACCGAGTTGGACAAGATGGAAAATCTTTCCCTGAGCATAATGCTGAACAACAACCTGCGAAACGACATTAAAAAGCTTTCGGGCGAGGACGTATATCAGAAAATAAGTGCCGTAAGTAATATCAACGTGGAGATGGCACGCAATATGGCGGCATATAATTACATAGACGCAATAATGATATTCACCCCCGACGGACAAACTCCCATCAATGTGGGCTACGTTAACGCGTTTGACCGCGATGTATCGAAACAAATTATATCCGCAGGCTCCTCCAGAGAGGGCGTGAACTTCTGGATGCCGAATCCTGCCGGTTCAAACATGCTGCTGTCGGTTCGCAGCCTATACACCTCCGCAGACGGAAGCCTGGGCACGCTGGTTATATGCATCAACACCGACAAGCTTGTCCGCTACATCAATTCCGAAGGCGATATAACCGGTAACATAGTAATAACCGACACTGCCAACAGATATATTTACTCATACGCAAACCGCGATGTATTTAACGACATAAAAGCGTCGCTTAAAACCAATAAAAACTTTGAAGTTGTAAAAGACGACGGCAAGCAGTTTTTTGTGGCACATACAGAATCGGCAAAAACCGGCTGGATATACTATAACATAACCGACTACGGCGAGACGGCAAAAGGTTTGTACAGGATGCAGTATATAGTGTTTGCTCTGCTTTTTGCCGTGCTGATAATTATGTTTGCATTGGCACACGCCTTGGCAAAAGGGTTTTCGTCATCGGTGAACAGCTTGTCGGACGAGCTGAGGGACGTGTCTGCGGGCGTGTTTGAAATATCGCCTCCGCCGATAAGTGCCGAGGTTACAAAAAACGAGATATATCTGTTATGGAACGAATGTTATTTCATGATAAATAAGATAAACGAGCTTATCAATCAGGATTATCTGAACAAAATACAGCTTAAAGAAACTCAGCTTAAAATGCCGCATTTTTTGTATAACACTCTGGACACAATAAACTGGACCGCAAGAGTAAACGGTCAGGACGATATTGCACAAATGACGCAGTCGCTTGGAAATTTACTCAGAACATCTATCAGCTCAAAGGACGACATTATAACCGTCGAACAGGAGCGTGAACTGTTAAACGACTATATTACCATACAAAAATTCCGCTACGAAGAACGTCTGAATATAAGCATAAATATAGACAGCCGCTTTAATCAGTGTCGCATACCTAAGCTTACGCTGCAGCCGATTGTGGAAAACGCAATAAAATACACGGTTGAAAAAATTGTGGGCGAATGTTGTATAACCGTCGGTGCAAAACAGCAGGGCAACAACCTGTTTATATATGTTAAAGACAACGGCGAAGGTGTGCCGGAAAATATTATAGAGCTTTTGGAAAGCGGCTCTATGCCGGTAAAAAATACCGGCGTCGGTCTTTTGAATATACACAAACGGTTAAAAAGCTATTTTGGCAGCGATTACGGTGTGTCCGTCATGAATGAGTGCGACGGCGTCGGTGCGTGCATAGGCGTAGTGTTGCCTTTGGAGGAAAATATATAACCGGAAATAAAATAAATTTTTTCACTATTCACCATTTTATGGTATCTTAGCCTATACGTAGAAAGGACATTAAATATGTATACTGTTGTTGTTATAGACGATGAAAAAAGAATACGCGAGGGCATTGTCAAAATAATCAACTGGGACGAATTGAAGCTGAACATGATAGACACTGCCGAAAACGGTGAGCAAGGGCTTGAGCTTATCAAAACAAAAAAGCCCGATATTGTCATAACCGATATTACCATGCCCGGCATGGACGGTCTTACCATGATAGAGCACGCCCGTCAAATCGGTTGTGAGAGCAACTTTATAATCCTTTCCGGATATAACGATTTTGAATACGCAAAAAGAGCCATGGAATACGGTGTAAACCACTATCTTTTAAAGCCGTGCAACGAAAAAGAACTCAGCAGTGCGTTAATGGCAATAGTGAAAAAGCTGACGCAGCAGCAAACCACATCGCAGTTTCAAAAATTCATGCAGGAAAAGATAGAACTTTCAAAGCCTGCTGTCCGCCGTCAGTTTTTGAGAGACGCCGTATCTGCAGGCTTGGATATAGAGCAGGAATACGAAAAATATGCCGATATTTTGGATATAAGCAAAACACAGCGGCTTCGTTTGCTGATGTTTGAATGTAAAAACGGGTTTAACTTAGAAAAACTTTCGGCATTATGCGAGATGGGTGAAATGTTTTTGACAAAGACACAAACCCGTCTTTCCGCCATAATACGCGACAACGCCGTGCTGGTGGTGGACGACATCGACTATGACTATGCTTTGGAACAGCTTAACAAGCTGAAGGATCAGTATACTCAAATGTACAACGACGATGTAACCATTGTTATGAGTGCGTCAGGCGTTATTTTCGATATTGCAAAGATGTATAAATCCGCACAGGAATGTATGGGCAAAAGCTTTTATTTGGGTGTGGAAACCTCAAAAATCCTGTATACCGAGGACGATGCGTCCAAACAGGAAAACGTAATAGATCCAAAGTACATGAACGAGCTGTTTGACTCAATAGTTATGGCGGTAAGAAACGGCAACACCGAAAAAGCCAAGACCTTTATGAAAAAGGTGTCTGATGTGCTGGTTAAACATTCCGCCGACAAACGCGACATATTACTGTGGTATACCGAGCTTCTTATCAAGATAAATATTGTGTCCCATGCAGACGACGAACATATAATATTAAAAATCATAAAAGAATTAAATGATACTCAAAGCTTAAAACAAATGCAGGAGATTATGACCTCGTACATAATACGCATGTGTACCGCAAATCACGATGTGATAACAAACAAAAACAAAACGCTGGCGGAAAACATACGTGCTTATATTGATGCGGAATACACAAACGAAGACCTCACAGTAAGAATGTTGGGCGAAAACGTCTTCTTTATGACGCCGGATTATATAAGCCGCATCTTCAGAAAAGCCATGGGAAAAAGCATAAACACGTACATTATGGAAAAACGGATAGAAACCGCCGTGGAAATGATAAATTCGGGCAAGTATAAGATATATGAAATTGCAAGCAGGTGCGGCTTCGGCAATAACTCGCAGTATTTCGGACAGGTTTTTAAAAAGCATATGGGTGTTTTGCCGAGTGATTATGTAAATAACAAATAGACAAAACCGGATAGATATTATATCAAAGCATTAAAAAATTCGCCCGAAGGCGAATTTTCTTTTAATTTATATTATTTTACCTCGCTTTGTGCGTTCGGTGCATTTTATCGAAGCCGGTGCAAAGAGAAAATAGCACAGAACGGACAAACTGAGCAAAAAGCTGCTGGCTTTTTGCCTGCCCGAAGGCGTACTTTGGTACGCCGAGAGGCGAAGTTTGTTCGTAGCACAAAGCATTAAAAAATTCGCCCGAAGGCGAATTTTCTTTTAATTTATATTATTTTTATCGAAGCACCTACACCAATTTTGAGGCGGAAAGTGCCTTATACACTATCGGCGTAACAATAGTTGTAATAATTATTTCAGGTATCATATATAATCCGTTATAGAATACAGAATATACAAATGCCAGCGAATTACCGGAGAAGGTTGACATTATCTTTTCACCTATCTTATAGAAACCTTCCTGGGTAAAGAACCATTCTGCCCACTCACCAAAGAATACCGTGCCGGAAATTATGTGTACAATGTATCTTAAGCCCAATGCAAGCACCGTACCTAAGCATATTGCAACTACTGTGTTGTTTATTTTTTCTTTAAACACACCGCCAAAGCCCAACACAGTGTATGCCAGAACATAATCCAAAAGACATACGGTTATGGCTTTCCAAAGCACCATCTGACTGTCTCCCGGCAGGAAAAACGCCGTTACGGTTTTCATGCCCAAAAGCATCTGCAAAAGCGAAAACACAAATGCACAAAGCAGTCCCTTCTTTGTGCCGTAGCAATACGCGATTATAACAATCGGCATCATAGACGCTATTGTTATACCACCGCCGAACGGCAGACTGAACGGCTGAAACAGCGACAGCAACGTACCCACCGCAATCATCATTGCGGAAACAACAATTTGTTTTGTTTTCATAAAAAACAATCCTTCTTTCAAAAAATATTTGCAAAAAGGTAAAGCTGCGTTTAATGCTTTTTAATAAAAAAGGGTTACCCTTGCAAAAAAGGGCAACCCAAAAAATGCATCTTGGCAAATTTACAAATCCCTACGTTGGCATTATCCAAATCAGGTATTTGGGTATTGAAACTACAGTTCCTTCTCAGCCGATACTTCAGCTCCCCATTGCCAAACCATAATACCATAATCCGGCAAGAATGTCAACCGTTAGATTTATTTTTACATCTTTTGCAATTCGTCATTATTAAGCGTAGCAATTCCGTTCTTTTTAAGCACGCTTTCCGCAACTGAATTATCATCTACACGAAGCACAACATACGCACCGTTTGCCGTAGATGCCGTGAACGCGTACATATACTCGATATTGATGTTCGCTTTGTTCAACACGTCTAAAATACCGCACAAAGCACCGGCTTCGTCCTTCATTTCAACAGCTATAACATCTGTTACCGCACATAACACTTGGTCCGACAAAGCTGTTTTTGCCTTTTCGGCATCAGACACTATCAGACGGAGAATACCAAAGTCTTTGGTGTCCGCTATGCTCATTGCACGGATATTGATTTTATTGTCCGCCAAGGTTTTAACCGCATCTATAAGCTTTCCGGATTTATTTTCCAGAAAAACAGATAATTGTTTAACAGCCATACTATCTCTCCTTATCTTTTAATCGTGTAGTTTTCGTTTGTCAATAACTCTGACAGCTTTACCCTCGCTGCGTGTGATGGTTTTAGGCGGAACAAGGTGAACCTTAGGCCCTATGCCAAGCATAGTTCGCATGGTTGCCTCCAATGCCTTTTCTCTTGCCTGTGTGTCGCTGACTTTATCGGAGAACAGCTCCTGTGTGATTTCAACATATATATCCAAAGTGTCGGAATTATTCACACGGTCAACCACTATCTGATAGTTAGGCGGATACTTTTCGTTCAAAAGCACCGTTTCTATCTGGCTCGGGAACACGTTAACGCCGCGTATTATCATCATATCATCGCTTCTGCCCATAGGCTTGCTCATCTTAACATGTGTTCTGCCGCAGGAACACTTTTCACGCGTCAACACACAAATATCGCGTGTTCTGTATCGCAAAAGAGGGAACGCTTCCTTATCAAGCGATGTGAATACCAGCTCGCCCTTTTCACCTTCAGGCAACACCTCGCCTGTATCCGGGTCTATGATTTCGGCGTAGAAATGGTCTTCATTGATATGCATGCCTGCCTGTGCCTCGCACTCAAACGCTACCCCGGGGCCGCTTGTCTCGGTCAGACCGTATATGTCATACGCTTTGATGCCCAGGCTTTTTTCTATGCTTCTTCGCATTTCTTCTGTCCAGGGTTCTGCACCGAATATACCGGCTTTAAGCTTGTTGTCCTCCGGCTTATAGCCCGCTTCGGCAAGCGATTCGCCGATATATGCCGCATAAGACGGTGTACAGCACAAAATTGTAGCATTCAAATCCATCATAAACTGAATTTGACGCTCTGTGTTGCCCGACGACATAGGCAGCGTTAAACAGCCCACTTTATGCGAACCGCCGTTAAGCCCCATTCCGCCGGTGAACAGACCGTAGCCGTAACACACCTGACACACGTCTTCGTTTGTGCCGCCTACGGCAACTATTGCTCTGGCACAACATTCCTCCCAAAGATCAATATCCTTCTGGGTGTAGAACGCAACAACACGTTTTCCTGTCGTGCCTGAGGTGGATTGTATACGAACGCAGTTTTTAAGGTCTGTTCCCAACAGGCCGTACGGATATGCGTCTCTTAAATCGGCTTTGGTCAAGAACGGCAATTTCTTTATGTCGTCCACACTTTTGATGTCTTCGGGTTTAACGCCTTTTTTGTCCATCAAGTCTCTGTAATACTTCACATTGTCGTATACATGACGAACCTGCTTGACAATTTTTTCATTTTGGATTTTGAGAATTTCTTCTCTTGATGCCGTTTCAATTTCCGGCTGATAGTACATTGGTCATCCCCCGTTTTTAATTAGTGATTAAAATTGTAAATCAGTTTTAAAATTAATTAACTTTCATATCCCAGTTCAAACGCTTTTTTGTTCACCTGCACAAACTGCGGTTTAACGCACTTTTCAATAGCCGCAAGCCACTTGTCGCACGGGATGTCAAAACATTTTGCAACTCTTCCCATCAACACTATATTTACCGACTTTGCATTGCCCGCACGCGTTGCAAGAGACAAAGCATCAACAGCGTCAATCTGAATGTTTTTTGCTTTAAGCTCATCCAAAACATTTTCCGGATACTCTGCCGCACCGGTAATTACCGGCATAGGGTCTATCTGCTGAGTGTTCACTATAATGCGTCCGCCCTTTTTCAAACACGGTGCATGACGTGCCGCCTCCAATTTTTCAAACGACACTATAATGTCCGCCTCTCCTTGCGTTATAACAGGGGAATACACCTTTTCGCCAAAACGTACGTACGTTACGACAGAACCGCCGCGTTGGCTCATTCCGTGAACTTCGCTTACCTTAACATCGTAGCCTTCGTCGGTTAAAAGCGTGCCAAGCAGCTTGCTGGCAAGCAAACTTCCCTGTCCGCCTACGCCGACTATCATTATATTTTTAGTTTCCACCTTATTCATCCCCCTTTACAATAGCACCTAACTTACACATCTGTGAGCATACGTTACAGCCTACGCACTGGGTGGCGTCTATACATGCCTTACCGTTCTTTATGCTTATTGCAGGACATCCGATTTTCATACACATCTTACATCCCACACATTTATCCGTATTAACGGTTAAAGGCGGCTTCGGTTTAACATATTTAAGAAGCATACACGGTCTTCTGGAAATTATAACCGAAGGCTCCAAAACCCCAATCTCCTCAAGCACCGCGTCTTCACATTCTTTAAGGTTATACGGGTCTACCACACGCACACGTTTTATGCCTACAGCGTGGCACAAGTCCTCAAGATTAACCGCATTTGCAGGCTCGCCCTTTATATTATAGCCTGTGGTCGGATTCTGCTGATGACCTGTCATGCCCGTAATTGAGTTGTCAAGTATGATAACGGTGGAGTTTGAACCGTTATATGCAATATTCACAAGACCGGTTATGCCTGAATGCATAAAGGTTGAATCGCCTATAACACAGACGGTTTTCTTTTCGGTTTCTTCTCCGCCGGCCTTGTTAAAGCCGTGTATGCCCGAAACCGACGCACCCATACACAAGGTTGAATCCACAGCGTTCAGCGGTGCGGCACTGCCGAGAGTGTAACATCCGATGTCGCCGAGGGTGGTTATCTTATTCTTTGAAAGAACATAGAACATACCTCTGTGCGGACATCCGGCACACATGATTGGCGGACGGACAGGTATAACGCTGTCAGCTGCCGTGCTTTCAGGTGCGTCCATGCCGAAGGCTTTGCGTATCGTCGCCTGGTTATATTCACCGAGCGGCGAAAACATTTCCTTGCCGGTACACGGTATGCCCAACGTATTAAGATGCTGTTCTATAATGCCGTCCAATTCCTCTATTACATACAATTTTTTTACCTTATTTGCAAAATCACGTATGATTTTTTCAGGCAACGGGTTCACCAAACCGAGCTTCAGCACCGACACACTGTCGCCGAAAACCTCTTTGACATACTGATAGCATGTTCCGGCACAAATTATACCAATTTCGCTGTCTGCCATTTCGACACGGTTGAGCGGCGACGTTTCGCCCAGCTCTTTTAACTTACAGACTCTTTCCTCAACAAACGGATGACGTTTTATGGCGTTTGCCGGAGACATTATATATTTTTGCGGGTTTCTGCTGTATTGTGCAAGCGGTTTTTCCACTCTTTCTTCAAGTTCTACCGAGCTTTGCGAATGTGCAATTCTGGTACACATTCTGAAAAGAACGGGAGTATCGTATTTTTCCGATATTTCATAAGCCTGTTTAACAAATTTTGCTTCGGCAGAATCGGAAGGCTCCAGCATAGGCACTTTTGCAGCGATGGCATAGTGTCTTGAATCCTGCTCGTTCTGCGACGAATGCATTGCCGGATCGTCTGCTACAAATATTACAAGCCCCCCGTTTACGCCGGTGTATGACAATGTGAACAACGGGTCCGCCGCAACGTTAAGACCGACATGTTTCATTGCACAGGCACTGCGTACGCCTCGCAGCGATGCACCGAAAGCGGTTTCTGTAGCCACCTTTTCGTTCGGTGCCCATTCACAGTACATTTCATCGTATTCAGACGCAAACTCGGTTATTTCGGTAGACGGTGTGCCCGGATAGCTGGATACAACTTTTACGCCCGCCTCATACAGTCCGCGTGCAATAGCTTGATTGCCAAGCAACAATTTTTTCAAATTTATCAATCCCTTCAAATGATAATAACAAAAAACGGAAAATGGAAAGAGGAAAATCAATTTTCAATTTTCAATTTTCATTTTTCCATTATCAATTTTCAATTTTCCTGACATTGCGATACTTTCGCCGGCGGCGGCGACCGACGGCGGCCGGCGGCGAAAAATCACACTAAAGTTTTAACTTAAATCAGTCGCCGAGACTGTCGGTAATCTCAACGGTTTTGGTGTCGTTATAGCATGCGAACATTTTGTCAACATCCTTCGGACGGGATTTAGGCGTTATCCAGCTTA
>CAJOGA010000067.1 GCA_905233855.1 uncultured Clostridia bacterium | reverse complement strand
CGGCAAAATTTTATTATAAAAATCACATATGGAGTGAAAAAATTGAAAAAGCTTAAAAATCTGTCTGAATTATTTACGACATTTGCCAAAATAGGTATGTTTACCTTTGGAGGCGGTTATGCAATGATCGCCCTTTTGCAGAGGGAAATTGCCGATAAAAACAAATGGGCAACGGAAGAGGAACTTATGGATTACTTTGCCATAGCTCAATGCACGCCCGGCGTTATTGCCGTTAACACCGCAACATTTATAGGTGCAAAAAGGGAGGGTGTTGCCGGCGGTATCGCCGCGACGCTTGGCCTTGTGTTTCCTTCGATAGTAATAATCACGGTTATTGCGGCGTTTATAACGCACTTTTTGGAATATAGCATTGTACAACATATTTTGGGCGGAATACGCGTTGCCGTAACGGTGTTGATAATAAATTCCGTCGTTACAATGAGCAAAAAGTCGGTAACAGATATTGTATGTCTGTCAATTGCGGTTATATCGTTTTTGCTGTCGCTGATTTTTTCGCTTTCGCCTGTTTACATTGTTGTAGCCGCGGCGGCTTTAGGTCTTATATTAAGACGCGGAGGTGAAAAAAATTGACGGTTTTACAAAACTTTTTACTTCTGTTTTATGAATTTTTCAAGACAGGTCTGTTTGCTGTGGGGGGCGGTCTGGCAACGGTGCCGTTTTTGCGTGAAATAGCCGGAAAGTACACATGGTTTTCGTCGGATATGCTAAGCGATATGATCGCCATTTCCGAATCAACCCCAGGAGCTATAGGCATCAACATGGCAACGTATGCCGGATTTAATGCCGGCTTTTCTGCCGGAGGGATTGCTGCAGGCATCATCGGCGGAGTTGTATCAACGCTGGGACTTATTGCTCCGTCTGTCATTATAATACTTATAGTATCCAGGGCATACCTCAAGTTCAAGGACAGTCCGCTTGTGGCAAATGCATTTTACGCTATCCGTCCCGCTGTTACGGGAATGATTATGTCTGTTGCGGCCACACTTATCTGGGCGGCTCTTTTTACAGGGGATTTTGCACCTGATCTTGGCATGATTGCAAAGCTTGTGAATATAAAGGCGGTTATACTTTTTGTGATTCTTCTTGTTTTAACGAATATTAAGCAAATAAAAAAACTGCATCCTATATTTTTCATTGTTGCCGCAGGTTTTTGCGGTGCGATATTCGGCATGTGATTTTTAATATAACAGCCTATAGTGAGATTCGGCATTTTTCCGGTCAAGCTAAGCACTATTTTCTCTTCGCCACCAAAAAAGGGTGTTGCAACAAAGTGATTTTTAAATCGTCTTGCTACAACACCTTTTTAATCATTAAACATCATTCTTCTTCAATTTTGGCATACACTCTTGCCCACACACATCCGCCGAAGGCAAATGCAAATATGCTGAACAGATACTGCACAACCATCAATACTACCGTCAAAGCCGGCGATGTATACGTCATAGCGGACACTAACGCAAAGCCGACGGCTGCCAACAAAGCGGTTATAATCAGAGCTAAGGTTGTAAGAAAGCTTTTCTTTTTCATCAGACCGGCACCGTATTCCATATCGTTTATGCCCCAATCGCTCACCGCAGCCGACACAAACGTCAGACAGTACCGCGGCAAAAATATAATCACAACGGCGGCTATACTAAAAGCAATGCCCGTCCATAATATCAGAGGATCAACAGTATACGACACATTCAATATTCCCCAAAAAAGGCTTATTGCAACAGATGCACCTATCACGACAAGCAATAACCTTCCTAAAACATTCAAAAACCGCCACAGACAGTCTTTTGCGTTCACAAGCAGCTGCTTTGTTGTTATCTCATCACCAATATTATACGCCCTGAAGGTTGTTATAATTGTCATAAACGACGCTGTTACTGCCAGCAACGCATCAAACGCCAGAATCACCAGCTCCGGAATGTCAGGCAATATAAGCGACTGTTTAAGATAAACAGGTATGCTCGGCAACATACAAATCAGACCGACAACAAAAAATATCTTTATATTTCCGGCAAACACAGCCGCACTTTCCTTTAAACATTCAAAAAAACGGTTCATACCGCCCACGCTCCTTTTTTATATTTTAACACACATATATTTTTTTTGCAAATATACAAAAAAGCGTATACTTTAAACCTCCCGATAGGTTTAAAATATACGCCTTTATTTTTTTAACTATTCCAACACATACACAGTTGCCTGACGCACGCCGAATCTGCGTGCTTCCGCTGTTGTGCTGAAACAAAGGTCTATTCTGTTTCCCTTTATTGCACCGCCTGTATCTCCGGCTATTGCATAGCCATACGACCAGTTTCCGCCGCCGTCTACCGATTCCACGTACACACGCGAACCTAACGGAATAACTCTTGGGTCAACCGCCACAACACCCGGTTTTAACTGTATACCGGTTGCCGTACGGCTTGATCCGCCGTTGCTTGACGGTAATGTGTCATACGCTGTGGCTTTCATGGTATAAACAGCCTTGTATCTGTAGCTTTCTCCACGTGATGTAAGCAATGTACCGGACGAAGCCTGCGTTGCAACAGGAGAGATGTTATATTCTCTTGCAACGGCTTTTGTGCCGACAGCCACTGTTTTTGTAACAGGCTCTGTTATAACGCTTTCGCCTTTATATTCCTTGCCTATCTGATAACCGTCTTTTAAGGTTACGGTGTAATATACTTCTTTTACCCCGTTTACACCTTCGTTGATGGTTTTCATTTTGCCAACCGTCATGGAGGAATCCTTTTGCGACACGGTTTTAAACGGTATTTCCTGATTTTCACAAATTTCAAGAACTTCAATTTTCGCAATGTTTATCACACTGTCAGGAACGATGCGTGAATCTCTCGACGGGGTTATTTCGTCCAATTCTCCCACAGCGATGCCCGCCTGCAACAAAGCAGCTTCAACGGTAGGTTCTGTGGTGAAAATGTCGGTAGATTCCTTAGCTGTTTCTATGGTGATTTTTGTTCCTCTGGCAAGCACAATTTCGCAACCGTCCGTCAAAGCTTGGTTTTCACTCATGTCAACACGGTCGCCTTCGTTTACAATAATGTTGTTTTCCTTAAAAAATTCTGATATTTTACTTTGTTTGGTTTTGTAAACGGCGGTTGTTTCGGTGTCTGCCCAAAGACAAACATCCTTAACTGTTATCTCTTTGACCGATACAATGTTTACAGCTATCATTGCCGCTACAAACATTACTGTCAGCACCAAAACCCCTGCAAGACGTTTTTTGTCTTTCACAAAGGCGGATAACATTTCCTTTACATCAAACATAAATTACCTCCTAAAATTACTATGTACATCTTTTATTATTATATTTACCCGCTTTTTTAAACAAATAACCTCATTTTTTAAATAAAATATAAAAAGCAGGCATGACGTACATATTGGTTTTCGTCGGGAACATCATTTTACTACTGTTTCCTCCATATGTCAAACATTTTTTGCCTTTTTAACCAAAAACGTGTGATTTTTACTCCATTTTTTCGTTGACTCACATATATCAAAGCTCTTATTTTTTAGGCTGTCTCGCTTGTTTTTATCGTTTCTTGGTTTTGTTAAGCTCAAAATCCTTGAAATTCATACAAAATTATTATACTTGCTTTTTCTTGAAATTATTACAACAGGTATAAAAATTTACAATTTTGTCAAAAGTAAAAATAAAATTACCGTTAAAAAGGGGTTGTATTTATGAAAAAAAGTTCTACAAAAAGAATGTTTATACTTAATGAAACCAATTCCGAAAATATAGAACAGGTTATAGTGATTTTAAAAGACAACATAAAAAGCAACAGTAAACTGATAGTTGCCGAAGCGGAAGCAATAGTCGGCGAATATGAACGCAAATATTTCGGCGACACGGATTTGAACATAAATTACGAATATTATGAAAAAAACAGCCATATAGGTGTGTTAATGTGGATGATAGGCGGAGGAATATTATCGCTTGCTGCAATCATAGGATTTTGTATATGGTTAATATGAGATAAAATAAAGGGCTGTAACAAAATATAAAAGAAACGGTTCGTCAAAGACACTAAACCCTACAATTTATATTGCTCACATAATACCAATACAATATATGTAAGGGACGGCCTCCCGGACGAACCGACAAAACATTTTGCTACAACCTCTTGCAAAAAATCAATACTTTTATTTATTGTAAAATTCTTTTACCGCATCAAAAAACGCATCTATATTATCCCAATTACTTGCAGGCGGTATGTCGCAGCCTGACGAAATGATAAAGTTTTTGTATCCGCAGCACTCGTTCATCACTTTATTTGTCTCTTCCTTTATCGACTCAACCGTGCCGTTTCTGAACTGTCTTGCAGGATCCACATTTCCCATAACGATAACATCAGAAGGCACTTTTTCAAGTACATCCTTCATATTTACAGAATTGCCGAAATGATATGCCGACGCTCCTATCGACAGTAATGAATCTATCATTTGAACTGTATTGTTGCCGCAATTATGATATAAAACAAGAAAATCGTCATCCTGCACGGCGTCTACTATCTGTTTAACGTACGGCGACGAAAATTCCTCGGCAAGCTCAGGCGAAAGCATACCGGTCAGCGGTTCTGCCATAAGCACTCCCTTTGCACCCGTTCTCTCTTTATATGCATTGGCATAATTTATAATAAATTCTGTTGTTTTCTTCATAACTGTATGTACAAATTCAGGATTTGTGTAACAATTTATCATTATCTCGGTAACATCCATAAGCCTGCCTGCAAGCGAATAAGGACCTATAACACCTGCGAACACGGGACGGTCGCAAATAAGCTCGCTTGCTTTTTTTATAGCATTTATATATAACGCGCATCTTCCGCTGTCAACCGACGGCACTTTAAGGTTTTGTGCCTCTTCCTCGCTTGTTACTATTGCACCCACAACTGTAGGCACTTCACCGTCCGATACATGTATATTTGAACCGAACGCCTCCGCTTCAAGAGAAAGATCCATCATTCCGACAGACGCCAAGGTATCTGCTCTGTCGGCGATTCTTTTCATACCTTCAGCCTGAAGATCACTGTTATTGATAAGTTCTTTTACAGTTATCCCCATCAGACTGATTGACGGAAACGACAGTATCGGAAATGCTTTTTTTATTTCTGATTCTTTAACGCTGTTTAACCATTGTTTCATATTCATATAAACATCTCCTTGTTTATTTAAACAATAATGATACAAACATACTATCACAACAAAACAGATATATCAATTAAAATATTCTTTATTATAAAAACTTTTCCACATACCGGATGTGGAAAAGTTGATAACTTCCTGTTGAAAGGGTGTTGATTATATGTTGAACAGATGTGTATAATAATTAGGTAAACAACGTATAAATTTTAAAATTCGCTGTTGTATGTGTATAATTTTTATATTATCAACACATTTATCAATAGTTTATTAAATTAAAAAAATTAAGGTGTATCAAGGCCTTAACGGCAATTTCCACCGTTTCCACACTACTACTGCTACTACTACTGTAATAATATTGTATTGTAATCTATTGTATTATACAAACAATACAATACTATAGATTAATTATATATTTTTATCTTAAAATTTTTATGATTGATTTAAAGTCGAATTTAATTTTTATTTAAAATATATTTGTCAAAAACAAACAAATTTTTGCATAATTTTTGCTGAAATAAACATTATAACAAAATACATTAAAAAGTTTTCCACATAAGTTTTCCACATATCAACATACCATTTATACATAAAAAAACCGAGTTATCCACATTTGTTGATAAATATGTTGATAACTTTTATACAGGCATAAATAGGCTTAAATACTGAAAAAGTAATTTTTGTATACACATGGTATGTGGAAAACTGTAAATAACTTAAAAAAGCATTAAAAGAGTTGAAAGAATTACGGCAAAGTTATATAATGTGATACGTGAGTTTTAGTGTGGTTTAGTTTTTAAAACGTGGTTTGATATATTGTAATCTGGGAAAGGATAAGAAATGGAAATAGAGCAATTATGGAAAGAAGCTTTAAAATATATAAAAAACGAAATTAACGAAGTGGGATACAACACATGGATTCAAAGTATAACGCCTGTATCGTACGAACACGGAATAGTAACCTTGTCGGTGCGTTATAATATAAACAAGGAAATAGTGTCCACAAGATACCGTCCGCTGATAGAAAATTCGCTGTTTATGGTTACAAGACAGCCTACGGCGATAGATATTATTGTTGACGATTCGCAAAGCCTGGAGGTGGATCTTGACGTTATAGATCCTGCCATAGCTTTTGCAAGACATGAAGAAAAACAAAAAAACAAATTTAAAAGCAATTTAAACAGCAAATACACCTTTGAAAACTTTGTTGTCGGCAATTCAAACAGATATGTTCATGCTGTAGCACACGGTATTGCGGAATCGCCGTCGACGAATTACAATCCGCTGTTTTTATACGGCAGCTCGGGATTGGGAAAAACTCATCTTATGCACGCTATAGGAAACGAAATATTGCGTCGTAACCCCGATTATAAAATACTTTACATATCCAGCGAAAGATTTACAAACGATCTTATCAATTCTCTGCGTGAGGATAAAATGGAATCCTTCAGAGAGCGTTACCGTAATTTGGATGTTTTGCTTGTGGATGATGTGCAGTTCATAGAGGGCAAGGAAAGCACGCAGGAGGAATTTTTCCACACGTTTAATGCGTTGTATGAAGCAAACAAACAGATAGTGCTCACGAGCGACAGAAAACCTAAAGAGCTTATCACTCTTGAAGAAAGACTCAGAACGCGTTTTGAATGTGGTATCATAGGTGATATAAGTTTTCCCGATTATGAAACACGTATTGCGATATTGAAGATGAAAGCGGAAAATCAGAATATATACATCAGGGAAGAAGTGTTTGAGTATGTTGCCGAGCGTATAAGGTCAAATGTACGTGAATTGGAAGGTGCTTTGCTTAAGATAGTGTCTTTTTCAAATATAAGCGGCAGACAGATAGATTTAGAGCTTGCAGATGAAGCATTAAGGGCAATTTTACCGTCTGACGGTATTATAAAAATTACATCTTCGGCAATAAGGGAAAAGGTTTGCAAGTATTACGGTCTTACTAACGCACAGATAACAGGTGCGGCACGTACAAAAGAGCTTGTTTTGGCACGTCAGGTGGCAATGTATTTGTGCAAGACGCTTACAGATATGTCAAACAAGGGAATAGGCAGGGAATTCGGTAACAGAGACCACACTAGCAAAAATAACGAACGATCTTGATAAAGACAGAGAGTTGAATGCCGCGGTTGAATATATAACAAAAGAACTGCAGACGCTTTAGTTTAAATTATTGATATACCGTAAAAAATTAATTAACATAGGAGAGATAAAAAATGTATTTTTCATGCGACAGAGATAAATTGGCGGAGGCTGTGAATGTAGTTTCAAAAGCAGTTTCAACTCATTCCACATTGCCTGTTCTGGAAGGTATTCTTATAGAGGCAGGCGTTGGAATAAAGCTTGTCGGCAATGATTTGGAAATATGTATAGAATATAACAACGAGTCTGATTTTGACATAAAGTCCTGCGGACATATCGTACTTAATGCAAAGATGTTCGGTGATATTGTGCGTAAACTGCCTACGGGTACGGTGTATATAGAGGTCAATGATGAAAACAGTCTCACAAACATAAAATGCGGCGATACGGAATTTGACATACTTGGTATATCGCCGGAGGATTTTCCAAAAACGCCTGATTTTGAGCATGAATTGAAATTTTCTATCTCACAGTTAAAATTAAAAAGTATGATACGTCAGACTATATTTTCCGCCGCTGTGTCGGAAATGAAGCCTGTTTTAACGGGGGTACTGTTTGAACTTGACAACGACGTTTTAAACACCGTTGCGGTTGACGGTTACAGACTTGCCATAAGAACCGAAAAGGTTGAGGAAACAAACGCACAGACGTCGTTTGTCGTGCCGGGCAAAACGTTGAACGAGCTGTTAAAAGTGCTTAAAGATGAAAATGATATGAATGTGGACATATACGTGGCACCGCGTCATATAATGTTTGACTTTGACGGATTTAAGCTGATGAGCCGTCTTTTGGACGGTGAATTTCTGAACTACAGAAAAATTATCGCCGCAGATAACAACACTGTGGCAATGGTGGATACCCGTCCTTTCATAAACAGCATAGAGCGTGCTGCACTCATAATAAACAACGAATTTACAAAATGCCCTTTGCATCTTGTGCTTGAAGACGAAAGGATAAAAATAAACTGTACCACACAGCTTGCAAAGATACAGGACGTTATCCCTGCAGACATAAAAGGCAATAACTTTGAAATAGGCTTTAACTATAAATATCTGTTGGACGCACTCCGTGCAACAGAGGACGACACGGTAAAAATAGAGTTTGGAACAGCCTTGTCGGCATGCTTTATACGTCCTATGGACGGTGATGAGTATTTGTATATGATATTGCCTGTAAGATTACAGTAGAGTTTGGTGATAATATTATTTACCGGAGGATAAAATTTTATGAACGCAGAAATACTGGCAGTCGGAACGGAGCTGTTGTTGGGACAGATAGTAAACACCAACGCACAGTATCTTTCCGAGCAGCTTGCAAGTCTTGGTATAAATGTGTTTTATCACGAGGTTGTGGGCGATAATAAAGTCCGTCTGACAAAAACGCTCCATACCGCACTTGACAGAAGCGATATTATAATAACCACAGGCGGGTTGGGACCTACAAACGACGACCTCACAAAAGAGGTTATTGCACAGGCTATGGGAAAAAAATTGGTGCTTGACCAAACCAGTCTTGACAGAATTACGCAATATATCAAAAAGCTGAATATACCCATGGCAAAGACAAATGAAAAACAGGCATATCTGCCCGAAGGATGTATAATATTGCCGAACGATAACGGCACAGCACCGGGCTGTATTATAGAAAACGATAAAAATGTTGTTATAATGCTGCCGGGGCCTCCGCGTGAGATGAAGCTTATGTTTTCAAGCTACGTTAAACCGTATCTTGAACGTAAAAGCAGTACAAAGCTGGTTTCAAGGGTGCTGCGTATATTTGGTATAGGTGAGTCGGAGCTGGCACAGCGATATATGGATCTGTTGGAAAATTCCGTTAATCCTACCGTTGCACCGTATGCCAAAGAGGGCGAAGTAACCTTGCGTATAACGGCGGGCTGTAAGGACGAGCAGGAAGGGCTTGCTCTGATACAGCCTGTGATAGACAAGTTAAAAAGCGAAATAGGCGATTTTATTTATTCCTGTGATGACGAGCTTATGGAAGAGGTTGTTGTTAAAAAGCTTGCCGAAAAGAATATGAAGCTGTCCTGTGCGGAAAGCTGTACCGGCGGAATGATTGCATCTTTAATAACAAATGTGTCGGGAGCGTCAAAGGTGTTTGAGCAGGGCATTGTAACTTATTCAAATTCCGCAAAAATGCAGTATCTGAACGTAAACGCGAAGACGCTTGAAAAATACGGAGCTGTAAGTGAGCAGACGGCACGTGAAATGGCATTGGGAATAAAAAACGCAAGCCAAAGCGATATTGCCGTGTCGGTAACGGGAATAGCAGGACCGACAGGCGGTACGGCGGAAAAAAAGGTGGGGCTTGTGTATATAGCTGTGGCGGACAGCGACGGTGTGTCGGTCAGAGAATTTAATTTCACCGGCTCACGCGACAGGGTAAGAAGACTGTCGTGTCTGAACGCATTGGATATGGTAAGACGCAGAATTAAATAAACAGGCTGCGATAAAACGCAGAATATTATTTTTATAAAATAGGAAAAGGCACGGAGAAAATCCGTGCCGTTATTTTATTAGCGGAAAGACCTGTGTGTCGTTCCGCCCCCTGTTTACATAAAGAAGCCTTAAAATCCGCACTATTGAGCCTTCCCCTTTGAGGGGAAGCCATGAAATATCCGCTTTAATGACGAATGCCAAAAAGCCTTCCCCTCAAGGGGAAGGGGGACCGCTTGCGGTGGATGAGGTGGAAAGAAAAACATAATAATGATTTTGAACTAAACACCTCATCAGTCTCGCACAGTTCGAACACTGATTAATGCAGAACATGTAGGGGCTGGCGTCCTCGACAGCCCGAATCAACGGGACGTCCGGGAGGCCGTCCCCTACAAATTCCTATTTAATCTTTACTCAAGGGCAAGGCTTTTCAAATACAAATAAAACAATCCCTCAGACAAACCTTCGGTTTGCCGGCTCTCTTTACACAAGGGAGCCTTTGTAAGGGAGTGAATAATGAATGATGGATAATGAATAATGAATAATCAAGGAACAAATGCTACGCATTTGAATTAAAAATAATAAGCCAAGCTATTTTTAGCCGCAAAAATCTATTATTAATTATTGTGTAAGGTAAGGTTCTATTCCGTAAAAACACGCAACAAACCCATTGTCGAGGACGCCGGGGACATTGTCCCCCCGGACGTCCCGAAAAAATATTTATCA
>CAJOGA010000066.1 GCA_905233855.1 uncultured Clostridia bacterium | reverse complement strand
GCCATGGTTTTCATAATCGTATTCCCAATCCTTTATTTTCGGGTTATTTGCAAACTGGAATGTTCCGCTGTTAAAATGTATAAACATTCCGAATCGCAGATTTACAAACCATTTCTGTCTTTCTAAAAGCTGTGCGTCTGTCATAAGTACACTCCTTACTTCAATAATATATGCACATTTTAATATTTCACTGTTTGGTTGTCAAGTGAAAAGTGTATAAAATAAACACTTTTAAAACTCATATCCAGCCGTTCTTTTCGGCATATTTTTCCAAAGCACTGTACATTTGTATAAACTCAAGCTGTTCTTTTGAGTATTCTGCATTTTGTATTTTAGAGCCGCCTTTAAAAATACGTCCAGGCTGATATGTGTTTAATGTGTGTTTTATGTTTTGCAAAATATTTTTTAAGGAGTCTTGTTTATGCATAGAAGAATACGCCCTTTTCGGAAACCTGAAACGTCAAATCAAATATAATTGCACGTTCAACTTGTTGATTGTATTGTTTTTTATTTTACCTCGCCGTTATAACCGGTTCTTTTGTTGCATGGATTTCGCACAACATCTTTACCATTATATTACAATATTAATACAAAATCAACCAAATATGTAAAATATTTACATATTACCCGTTTTCATTAATTTTTGAAAATTCAATATATAGTGTATAAAGGCGATGCTTTGCAGATGTGTCTTACAATATGTGGTAGTTGTTGGATTTGAGGCACTTAACGTGCAAATTATCTTGATTGTGATGATGAAAAAATCACGAAACCACAAAATTCGACAGAAGCATATAGAGCAAGAAACATTAAAAAATTCGGTTCAGATATGCAAATCATACAAAAACAAGAAGATATTTTCAGACTTTACTGCTTTGATTTGTATAAATTTGAATATTTGCAATAAAAGCATTGACAAGCATTGATGAATGTGTTATCCTCTTATGGTGATATAATTGTTTTTCTGAGGCGAACACAATTATTGTTTTGACAATAACTTTTTCGGAAAGGATTGTTTGGCTGATGACTGACCAAAATAAATATCTGCTTGTCAGCGAGCAGGTCGTGCCGGAAATTTTGTTAAAGGTTGTTGCGGCAAAGAAGCTTTTAGAGGGCGGCAAGTGCAAAACAGTGGGTGATGCATTGCGTGAAACCGGCATAAGCAGAACCGCATTTTACAAGTATAAAGACCATGTTTTTGTGCTTGACCAAATAAATAAGGAAAAAATTGTAACGCTGTTTTTTGTTTTGGACGATGTTGCCGGAATATTATCCGATATATTGTCGGTGCTGGCAAAAAACAAAGCCAATGTTTTAACAATAAACCAAAACATTCCGATACGTTCTGTGGCGAACATAACCATCTCCATAAGAACAGATAATATGACAGTGCATATAGACAAGCTTATAAACAAGCTTTCTTTGATAAACGGTGTGAATAAGATTGAGATACTGAACAGAGAATAGCACCGCATAAAATAAGGGGGAACGATTTAATATGATTAATATTGCAATATTGGGATTTGGCACAGTTGGCAGCGGAGTGTATGAGATTGTGCGTCAGAATGGTGAAAATTTAAAGAAAAAAATCAATAATGATATTGATATAAAATATATTCTGGATATACGTGATTTTTCGTCTCATCCGGAAAGCAAGCTGTTTGTCAAGGACTTTGACATAATTGCAAACGATCCCGAAGTTGACATTGTGGTTGAAGTTATAGGCGGTCTTTCCCCTGCATATGATTTTACAAAGGCGGCTCTTGCGGCAGGCAAACATGTTGTAACGTCAAACAAGGAGCTTGTTGCAACGCACGGAACCGAGTTGTTTGAGCTGGCTGAAAAAAACGGCGTCAACTATATGTTTGAGGCAAGCGTCGGCGGAGGCATACCGCTCATACGTCCGTTAATGCAATGTCTGGCGGCAAATAACATAACCGAAATATACGGAATATTAAACGGCACAACAAACTATATCTTAACTCAGATGATAAAGAAAAATAAAAGCTTTGAAGATGCTCTCTCCGATGCACAGGCAATGGGTTACGCAGAACGTAATCCTGCGGCAGACATTGAAGGGCACGACGCATGCCGTAAGATTTGCATATTGGCAAGTCTTGCCTTTGGCAGACATATAGATTGCGACAATATATACACAGAGGGTATAACCAAGATAAGCCTTGATGATGTTAAATATGCCGATGCGTTGGGCTGTGTTATAAAGCTTATAGGATACGCCTGCACTTATGGCAAAGACAAAGTGTTTGCAAGGGTAAGCCCCATGCTTGTTCCTGTAAGCAGTCCGCTTGCAGGGGTAGACGATGTGTTTAACGCAATATTGGTAAACGGCAATTTTGTAGGCGAGGTTATGTTCTATGGCAGGGGTGCCGGAAAGCTGCCTACCGCAAGTGCTGTTATGGCAGATGTTATTGATATTGCAAAAGACGTATCTGTCCAGAAGCGTATGACATGGAAAAAAGCCGAAACGGATATCGCACTTGACATAAATGACAGCGAGAGTGTGATGTTTGTAAGAATCAAGGCGGACGATATTGAATCTGCTAAGAAAAAAGTCATCACGGCTATACCGGGTGCGGAATTTGTGTGTGCAAATCTTTTAGACGGCGAAATAGCATTCTTAACCCCGAAACAAACAGAAAAATCTCTTAACAATGCACTGGCAACGCTTGACGGTGTTGTATCGGTTATAAGAGTTAAACAAGATTAATAATAAATTACTATAAATCACAGGAGGTATTAACTTTGGAGCTTGTAGTTCAAAAATACGGCGGTTCGTCGGTTAAAGACGCCGAGCGCGTTATGAACGTGGCAAACCGTATCGTGGAGGAATACAGAAAGGGTAACAACGTGGTAGTTGCTGTATCGGCACAGGGCGATACAACAGATGACCTGATTGAAAAGGCAAACGAGATCAATCCTAAGGCATCAAAACGTGAGATGGACATGCTTTTGTCAACCGGCGAACAGATTTCAATTGCACTTTTGGCGATGGCGATAGAAAAGCTTGGTTGTCCGGTGGTGTCGCTGACAGGCTGGCAGGCAGGTATAAGAACAAAAGCAACTTACGGCAACGCACGTATCGACAAGATTGACACCGAGCGTTTACACGCCGAGCTGGACAAACGTAACATAGTTATAGTTGCGGGATTTCAGGGCATAAACAAATACGATGACATAACAACTTTGGGCAGAGGCGGTTCCGACACAACAGCCGTAGCTTTGGCTGCCGCATTAAATGCAGACGTGTGCGAAATATACACCGATGTTGACGGCGTGTATACGACCGACCCGAGAATAGTTAAAAACGCTAAAAAGCTTGACGATATTTCTTATGACGAAATGTTGGAGTTGGCAAGCTTGGGTGCAAACGTTCTGCACAACAGATCGGTTGAGATGGCAAAGAAATATAATGTTAAATTGTGTGTCAGATCCAGCTTGAGCAAAGCTGAAGGTACATTTGTTAAGGAGGTAGAAGAAGTGGAAAAAATGTTGGTTAGAGGGGTAACAAGAGATAATGACGTTGCAAGAATTGCTCTTTGCGGTTTGGACGACACTCCGGGCAAAGCTTTTCAGATTTTCTCGTTGCTTGCAAAGAATAATATAAATGTGGATATAATACTTCAGTCTATAGGAAACGAATCGTCGAAGGACATCAGCTTTACCGTTACCAAGGGCAACCTTGAGCAGGCATTAAAATTGCTGAAGGAAAACAATGCTGTTATAGGGGCAAAAGAAGTAAAAAGCAAGTCTGATGTATCAAAGGTATCTATAGTAGGTGCCGGTATGGTTAACAATCCCGGCGTTGCGGCACTCATGTTTGAAGCTTTGTATGATGCACACGTTAACATTCACATGATTGCAACATCTGAAATAAAGGTGTCTGTTCTGATAGACGAAAAAGATGCCGAGCGTGCCGTTGTTGCTATACACGACAAGTTCAAATTGGGTGAATAATTACCCTTTTCGGAGGATTTTATGACCGAAAAAACAAAAAACCAAAACATACAACAAACAAATCCGCCGTTTGATGATTCGTCATTGAACGGCGATAAAATTGAAGGACGAAATCCCGTTATTGAGGCAATGCGTGCAGGTAGAGAGATAGACAAGCTGTTTGTCCGTAAATCCGATGTTCACACATCGCTTTCGCGTATAGTTGCCATGGCAAGAGACAGAGGCATTGTTATAATAGAGGCTGAAAAGCAAAAGCTGGATTCTATGAGCGAGACCGGCGTGCATCAGGGGGTTATAGCGTTTGCTGCGTGCCACGCTTATGTGTCGGTAGACGATATTTTAGCGGGTGCTTTGCAAAAAGGGCATGCTCCGCTTATTGTGGTGTGCGATAAGATAACCGATCCGCACAATTTAGGTTCTGTTATACGAAGTGCCGACTGTTTCGGTGCGGACGGGGTTATAATACCAAAACGCAATAGCGTCGGTCTTACGGCGACGGTCGCAAAGGCTTCTGCCGGTGCGGTGGAATATATGCCGGTGGCAAAGGTTACAAATATTGCACAAACGCTTGATTTGCTTAAAAAGAAGGGCTTATGGATAGCCGGAGCGGATATGGACGGGCAAAGTCTGCGTGATGCGGATTTGTCCGGACCTTTGGCGATAGTTATCGGTAACGAGGGCGAGGGAATAGGCAGATTGGTGCGTGAAAAGTGCGATTTTATCGTGAGCATACCGATGTGCGGAAATGTGGATTCGTTGAATGCGTCGGTTGCCGGAGGAATACTGTTATATGAAGCGTCTAAAAGACGCTGAAAATCGAACCGTTATGCATTGATGATTAGTTTGCAAAAAAAGCTGCAGCAAAACATTTTTTGCCGCAGCTTTTTTTATTTGATTTAGTTTTAATAAAATTATAAAATTTCCGTTACATGCCTTGTTACATGGCAGTTGATGTTGACTGCTACAGGCAGGCCGGCAATATGTGTGGGGAAGGTTTCTATATTGACGCTTAACGCAGTGGTTGTGCCGCCAAGCCCCTGCGGACCTATGCCAAGCTTGTTTATTTTTTGCAAAAGCTCCTTTTCAAGATTTGCATAGTATTCATCGCTGTTATGCGTGAGAGCGTCTCTTGTCAACGCCTGTTTTGCCAACAGACACGCCTTTTCCATAGTTCCGCCTATGCCTATGCCTATAACCATCGGCGGACAAGGATTCGGACCGGCTTTTTCAACCGTTTCAAGCACAAAACCGATAACTCCGTCAACGCCGTCAGCAGGCTTCAGCATACGCAATGCACTCATATTTTCGCTGCCGAAACCTTTTGGTGCTACAGTTATTTCAAGTAAATCACCTTCAACGATGTCGTAATGTATAACGGCAGGAGTGTTGTCTTTGGTGTTTATCCTGTTAAGAGGATCTTTAACCACCGATTTACGCAGATATCCGTCCGTATACCCTTTACGTACGCCGTCGTTTATTGCATTTGTGAGCGAACCGCCTTCAATGTGTACGTCCTGGCCTACTTTAACAAAGAATACAGCCATGCCGGTGTCCTGACATATAGGCACTTGTTTTTCGGCGGCAATGTCGGCGTTTGCTATCAGCTTTTGAAGAATGTCCTTGCCGACAGGCGATTTTTCGCACTTTTCACTCTGCTCTATTGCGGTGCGTATGTCGCTGTTCAGATTACAGTTTGCATCTATACACATCTTTGCGACGGTGTTTACTATTTTATCGTATTGTATTGTTTTCATTTTTTCAGTTCCTTGTTATCAATCAAATGTTATTGTTTTTGTGTTTACCAACTGGTTGTCGTAGTATACCTTTATTTCAGACTCTTTTGATCCCGACACTACTATTTCAAAGAAACGCTCTTTAGTTGCATGACGCTTGTTGTATATTTCACGTCCGTTTGCCGTTATGCGTACCTGAACATACTCACGGTCGTCCTGCGGGAGATTAAAGGTGAGGTTTTTGTTCTTTGTTACAGGTGCGGATGTAGGCGACGCTGTCGGACGGTTGCTCGGCGACGGCGTGGCGGTTGCGGTTGATGAGTGTTTGCCGTTGCTTAACACAAGCGTTACGGCTGTGTTTTCTTCTGTTTCATCGCCGGCTGACGGAGCTTGACGTATAACGGTGTCGAGCGGTTGGTCGCTGTCCTGACGCACAGTTTCGCCGACTTTTAGTTTTTTGCTTTCCAGCTCACGCTTTGCCTGTGAAAGTGTCATGCCTTCAACGTCAGGCACTTTTACTGTGTCAAGCTGTTTTTTCTTGCTCACATAAACCTGAACCTGTGAACCTGCCTGCACAGTCGCCCCGGATGAAGGTGTCTGACTTATAACTACGCCTTCCGGTACCGTTTCGCTTTCCTGATCAATAGTAACACATTCAAGCTCTGCGTTTTTTATCTCCAATTCCGCATTGCGTATTGCCTTGTTTACAACATCAGGTACGGTAACTTCTTTTTTACCGTTGCTGAGCACAACGTTAACATATGTTTTTGCTTTTACTATATCGTTTGCCTTCGGCTCTTGTGAAAGCACATACCCCTTCTCAACTTCGTCGGAGTACTCGCCGTCTTGGTTGACTCTTATTTTCAGCTTGACTTGCTTTAAAGCTTCCTTTGCCTGCTCCTGAGTCATGTTTTCAAGAGACGGAACACTAACCTCAGGCACAGACCAGCCGACAATAAGACCGTATGCCACAAAAGCACCTATGATAACTATAAACAAAGAGGTTATAACAGCAGCTATAACTGCATTTGAATCTTCTTTTTTTCTTTCTTTCTTCTGTTTCTTTTTAGCGGTTCTTGTAGATTTGCCGTTAGTGTTTTTATCAACCAATACTATGGAGATGTTTTTATCCTCATCGTTGCTGTTGATAAGCTCGCGAAGGTCTTGTATAAGAGAAGTAACGTTCTGATACCTGTTTATCTGCTCTTTAGACATAAGCTTTGATACGATCTCCTCAAACCGATGCGGAACACTTGGGTTTAATTCGGTTATCGGCTGAGGCTCCTGGTCTATATGCATCAGTGCTACCGATACAGGCAGGTCGGCGTCAAACGGGACTCTGCCGGTGAGCATTTCATAAATTACCACGCCCAAAGAATATATATCGGATTTTTCGTCTACATAACCGCCGCGTGCCTGCTCCGGCGACATATAGTGTACCGAGCCTATAGTTGCTCCGCCGGCGACCAGAGTTGACGACGTTGCCGCTCTTGCTATGCCGAAATCGGTTACTTTAACTGTCCCTTCTTTGGTTACCATTATGTTGTGGGATTTAATATCCCTGTGCACAATGTTGTTTTTATGAGCCGCTTCCAATGCGGAGGCAATCTGCAGCGAGAAGCCTGCGGCGTCGGTCCATTGCAAAGCACCGTGTTTGCGGATATATTCCTTAAGCGTTTCGCCCTCTACGTATTCTATGGACACTATGTTCGGATGTGTAAGGCTTGCCGCAGCTTGTGATTCAACACTGAATTTATTAACTATTTCAGGATCGTTTATAAACTCCTGACGCAACACCTTTATTGCCACAAACCTGTTCAACATGTGGCATTTTGCTTTATACACTATCGCCATGCCGCCGGTACCGATTTTTTCGATTATTTCATATCGGCCGCCTAAAATTTTGCCAATCAAATCCATATCTGTATCCTCCCTAATATGTGCAGACGATAATGCTTGCATTGTCGTTTGCTTCTGTGGCGTTGACTTCTTCCATTATTATATCAACTGCTTTTTCAAAATCGTCGGTGTTGTTGCTGACAGCTTCACACAATTGCCTGTCGGTTATATAATTGGTGAGTCCGTCGGTGGTTAAGATAATTGTTTCACCGTTATACTTTTGTGAAATTATGTCTACATCCACATCAATATCCGAGCCTACGGCACGGGTTATCATGTTTTTCTGCGGATGGGTTTTTGCTTCCTCGGGCGATATTCTGCCAATCCTTACCAATTCCGCAACAACCGAATGGTCGTTTGTCAGCTGTTTAATCGTGTTGTCCTTTACGGCATAAGCTCTGCTGTCGCCCACATGTCCTATGGTAAGAATACCGTCCTTTATTATTGCAGCGGTGAGCGTCGTGCCCATGCCTGCATATTTTTCATCGGACATGGCTTTATTGCGTATTTGACTGTTTGCGTTTTTAAAAGCATCCGTTAAAATATCACTGCTGTTTACGCCCCGATTAACGGCCTTGCCAAAACAGTCGGCCAAAACCTCCAGAGCCAAAGAACTCGCGACGTCGCCGCCGCAATATCCGCCCATACCGTCCGCAACGGCAACACAAAGATATTCGTTTTCCTTACACGTTTTGAACACGCTGTCCTGATTGGATTTTCTCACCTTTCCTATATCGGTTCTTAGGGCAATCTGCATAAATATCACTCCCTTATGCTTTTGGTTCACTCATGCGTTTTTTCCTCAACTGACCGCATGATGCGTCTATATCGCTTCCCAGTTCACGTCTGACGGTGGCATTCATGCCCAGACGGGTAAGCTCATTTAAAAACTTAATAATATTTTCACTTGTACTTTTTTTAATGCTGTCTCTCCGTTCTTCTATGGAGTTTACCGGTATAAGATTTATATGACACAGCATTCCCTTTAAAAGATGTGCAAGCTCCCGCGCGTTTTCCACGCTGTCGTTCACACCTGAGATCAACGAATATTCAAAGCTGATACGTCTGCCGGTTTTTTCAAGATATGCTTTACACGCTGTTATAAGCTCGTGTATATTATATTTCCTGTTTACAGGCATTATACTGTTTCTTATTTCGTCATTCGGTGCGTGGAGAGACACCGAAAGTGTTATAGGCAGATTTTCGTCCGCCAGTTTATATATCTTATCAACCAAGCCGCACGTAGACAGGCTTATATGACGGTAGCCTATATTCACGCCGTCGGGATGGTTTACATTTTGCAAGAAGGCCATAACGTTGTCGTAGTTGTCCAACGGCTCGCCTATACCCATCATGACAATGTTGCTTATACGCTCACCTATGTCTTTTTGTGCGAACAGTATCTGATCCAATATCTCACCTGCATTTAAGCTACGCAGCTTTCCGCCAATGGTGGACGCACAAAATCTGCACCCCATTGCACAGCCCACCTGCGACGACACACAAACGCTTATGCCGTGTTTGTAATACATAACAACTGTTTCTATGCAGTTGCCGTCGTCTAATCTGAACAGATATTTGGTTGTACAATCCAGCTTTGACACCTGTTTGCGTTCTGTCTCAAGCTTGCTTATATATGATGTTTGGCTTAATTTCTGACGCAGAGCCTTTGAAAGGTTTGTCATTTCGTCGAAGCTTGTAACGCCTTTGTGCAACCAGGAAAAGATTTGTTTGGTTCTGAACGGAGCTTCACCCAGTTCGTTTGTGATAAAGCTGTTCAGCTGGTTATATGTTAAACTTTTTAAGTCGGTTAAAGCCACAGGTTCACCTCTTCCTGAGCTTTGATATAAAAAAGCCGTCTATACCGTCTGTGTTGGGATAAAATGTTACATAGCCGTCCTTGCAGGTATCTTTCCTTAACTGCTCGGGCAGTAATTGCGTTATATCCACTCTTTCAAAATCGGGGTTTTGTTTTAAAAATTCGTTAAAGACGTCTTCGTTTTCCTGCTTTTCGATGCTGCAAGTGCTGTATACCAGCTCACCGCCGCTTTTTAAATATTTTGCCGATGCCGACAGAATACCGGCTTGTATTTTTGATATTTGCTCAATATCCTCTGCGGTTTTGTCCCATTTTATCTCCGGCTTACGCCTTAATATGCCAAGACCGCTGCATGGGACATCTGCCAAAACGCGGTCGGCTTTTCCGATAAGAGCATCAAATGTTTGCGACGCGTCGCGACAACAGGTTTGTATTATATCAATGCCCATACGCTTTGCGTTGGAATTTATTATTTTGATTTTATGCTCGTGAATGTCAAACGCAAACACAGTGCCTTCGTTGTTCATAAGCTGTGCTATATGCGTTGTTTTACCGCCGGGAGCGGCACAAACGTCAATCACGGTCTGACCGGGTTGCGGATTCAGTACCTTTGCCGCCATCATGGCAGAAATGTCCTGCACTATAAAATCACCATTATTATACAACCGGGAGGCATGTATGTCAAATCCTTTTGCGAATACGGCGTTTTCGTAAACGTCGCTGACAAAAGCGTCTGTACCTTGATTGTTCAACGCATCGCAAAGCTTGTCGGGAGTTGTTTTTAATGTGTTTACACGAAGCGTAACCTCGGGCGATGTGTTAAAAGCTTTTGCCAATTCGCGGGTAAAACCTTCGCCGAACTCATCTGTCCAACGCTTCACAAGCCACATCGGTATTGACTGCGTTACCGATATGTTTTCGATTGCGTCCTTCGGATATGCTATATTTGTGTTACGCAAATAATTACGCAAAACACCGTTGACAAAGCCGTACGCACCTTTATTCGTGTGCTTTTTGGCAAGCTTAACGCTTTCGTTCACTGCCGCAGAGTGTGGTATTTTGTCCATATACATTATCTGATATATGCCCATACGCAGTATGTTTATAACGCTTTGCGACATTTTTTTAAGCGGAACAGAGGAAAACTGCGATATTATATAATCTAACGTCAGCTTGCGGGACAGCACGCCGTATACCAGTGCCGAGGCAAGATTTTTGTCCTGCTGAGTCATGGTTTGAGGCAGGTATTTTTTCAGCGTTATATTTGAATATGATTTTTCGGTTTCTATTTTCATTAAAGCCTTAAAGGCTGTTTCACGCGGATTTGGAGCGTTCATTTTAATTTCCTTCGGTCTTAAACATATTATTTTTTTCAAGCTTTGCATTTTCCAAAAGCTCGCTTGCATAATTCAATGCGGTCAAGCTTTCGCCGTCGGCACTCATCATCCTGGCAAGCTGATGTTTACGTTCATCGCCGGTGGCTTTGGTAAGAGATGTGCATGTCATGCCGTTTTCCACATGCTTTTGTATTATGTAGTGATTGTCTGCCATGGCGGCAACCTGAGGCAGATGCGTTATGCAAACCGTCTGGCTTTGACCGGATATAAAAGCAAGCTTTCTTGCAAGTTTTGCCGCCGCACTGCCCGATACTCCTGCGTCAATTTCGTCAAACACCATAAGCTGAGCGGAGTATTTGCCCATAAACACCGTTTTAACGGCAAGCATAATTCTTGAAAGCTCACCGCCCGACGCTATCTTTGCCATAGGCTTTGGAGGGTGGCCGGGGTTGGCTGTGAACAAAAATTCAACGCTGTTTTCGCCGTTGGGTTTAAGCTCATCATCACTTTGCACAAAAACAACAAATTCTGCCTTTGGCATATCCAGCTCGTGCAGCTGTGATGTTATTGCGGACTGCAGTTTTTGAGCGTAGCTGCGACGCACCTTTGTTATCTCCGACGCAACGGAGTGCAGGGCGTTTTCCAGCCTTTCCTTTTCCTGCATAAGAAATTCCGTATTTTCTTCCGCATTTGACAGTACGTCCAGCTCTTTGCAGGCGTTTTCATAATAGTCCAACGCCTTTTCGATACTTCCGCCGTATTTGCGTTTTATATCCTTAATCACGTCCAGACGCTGTTCTATCTCGTCCAACTCGGCAGGCTCAAATGACAGATTACGGCTGTGATTGCCTATTTCTTCACATATTGCCTGCAGGTCATACATTAAATCGTACAATTTGCCGTGCACAGCTTCCAAGCTGTCGTCATATACCTTAGCGTTATCCAGCATGGCTACGGCATCGCCGATATTGTCGTACGCTGTCTTTTCGGTATCGCTGTTATAGAGCTTTTCATACGCACCGATAAGGTTTTTTGCAATTTTTTCAATATTTACAATAACGCTTTTGCGTTGCTCAAGTTCTTCGTCTTCACCGATAACAAGAGCTGCTTTTTCAATTTCGTTTGTCTGATATTTTAACAAATCTATCCTGTTTAAGCGGGACTGTTCATCGCCCGAAAGTCTTTCTATTTCACGGATGGTGTGCCTGTATTGACCGTATAAACCGGTATATTTTTCCATAACAGGGGCAAGATACACTTCGGCGTATGAATCCAAAAAGGATATATGATCGTCTGCGTTTAAAAGAATCTGATTATCGTGCTGACCGTGTATGTCGATAATAAACGGTGCTATCTGACGAAGCAACGCCGTGCTTACAGGCTGAGCGTTGATGCGGCAGGTGTTTTTGCCGTCTGTGCTTATCTGACGCGATATAATTAAGTTGCCGCCGTCATCATCTATCCCGTTTTCTTCCAGTATGTCCGTAATTTCCTTGCCTATTTCAGATACGGCAAGCTGTACCGATGCACTGTCCTGACCGTAGCGTATAAGCTCCTTTGCCGCACGTGCACCCAGTATAAGGTTTATGGAATCGATAATAATAGATTTACCGGCACCCGTTTCACCTGTCAGCACAGTAAGTCCCTTGTCAAACTCTATATTTAATTTGTCTATTACGGCTATGTTTTTTATAAAAAGATTGGTAACCATACAAACAAACCTCTCTGTACTACATGAACATCTGTTTTAAACAATCGGAAAATTCTTTTGCCGATTTTTCGCTTTCGGTTATTATAAGAATAGTGTCATCGCCTGCTATAGAGCCGAGCATCTTATCGGGGAAGGTGGAGTCTATAAGAGCCGCAACGCCCTGTGCCGTGCCGGAATATGTTTTTACAACCACGGTGTGCAACGCACACTGCACGCCCGTTACAGCCATTGCAAAGCTTTGCATGTGTTTGTTTTGCGGCGTGCGGTTATCGGCGGAATTCGGCATTGCGTATTTATAGCCGCGTCTGTCTGAAGACACCTTCACAAGTCCCATTTCTTTAATGTCGCGGGATACGGTTGCCTGTGTAACGCTGTATCCTTCGCGGTTCAAAAGCTCGGTAAGCTCCTCCTGCGTGTCTATATCGCGGCTGTTTATCAATTCCAATATTTTATTATGACGTTTATACTTCATATGATGTGCCCCTTTCCGTAAGCTTCTGACGGAGAACGTCATAAAAGCTTCTGCCGCTCAGCTTAACAAGCCGTGTGCTGTATGCCGATTTTTTTATTTCCACAATGTCGTCATGCTTAAGCATAACACCTTCCTGCCCGTCTATGGTCAGCATGGCATCAAGGTTTTGCTCCTTGCCCAGACTGATGGTTATAATCTTGTCGGCAGGAGTGATGATACTGCGTGCGGAGGTAGTGTGCGGACATATAGGAGTTACAATCATAGCCTCAAGTAACGGTGCAACTATCGGCCCGCCGGCAGACAGCGAGTATGCCGTAGAACCTGTAGGAGTTGCAATTATAGCTCCGTCGCCGCGATAACGTCCAAGTATATCGCCGTCTACGCTTATTGAAATATCCACCAATCTCGACACCGACGCACGTGAAATCACAATATCGTTTAGTGCCTGCATAGCATCAGATTTGCCGTCGCTGTTGATTATGCACGCTTCTATCATCATGCGTTGTTCAACGGTATAGTCGCCCTGCACAAGCTTGTTAAGAACGGTTTCCATGCCGTCCTCGTCCGCTTCTGTCATAAAGCCGAGTCTGCCAAGGTTTATGCCAAGCATAGGAATTGATACCATAGAGCATCTTCTTGCGTTGGCAAGCATTGTTCCGTCGCCGCCCAGGACTATGGCAACGTCTATATCGGGCATTGCATAGATTTCATCCTCAGGCAAAAAGAGAGCGTCAGCCCCGCAGGATGCATACTTGTCGCTCATATACACGCGTGATGTGCTTTTTAATATTTCACAGATGCGTCGTACGCATTTAACGGAATTTGTTTTGGTTGTGTTTGGTATAACAAAAAAATTCTTCATATATATCATCCTAAATGAATATTTATACATATTATACACGTTTATTATCATTTATGCAATACACTTGACCAAGAAATGCACTGTTTACAAAAATTGTATTTTTTTATTGTATTTCTACGAATTTGTTGGTATAATATATATGCTACACAAACTAAATATAATTAGATTAGGGGTATTTTCTTTTTTTAGGGACTGATGTATATTTTTTTAT
>CAJOGA010000065.1 GCA_905233855.1 uncultured Clostridia bacterium | reverse complement strand
CCTCGGTTGATGAGACAAGCCCCGCTCCGCCGCTTTCGTATTCACTGCTTAAGAGAAATTCGTTTGCGAGAGGCAATCTTTCCGGGATTCCGTCACGGTTAAATTTATACCTTACCGCCATACGGCTTAAGCGCGTCTCATCTTTGGGAACGCCGAAAAAAGTGTCTTTCATGTTAAGCGGCTCAAAAATATGCTTTTTCATATATTCCCCAAGCTTCATGCCCGACCACACTTCAATAAGTGCACCAAGCACATCATGGCAAAGGCTGTATCTGAAGCGTGAACCGGGCTCAAAGCCCAAAACAGTTTCGGATATTGCCCCAACTATTTCACGTGTTGACGTTTTGCCCCCGTCCACAGCTTTTTTTATGTATTCCGCCTGCAAATTATAATCAAGCCCCGCCGTCATGGTTAAAAGATGCTCGACTGTGATTTTATTTTCCGCATATCCGTCATTGACGCTTTCAATCGCTTCACCCGCCGGCTCCGGTTGCAATTTGGTCTGATTTATCTTTCAGTGCGTCTTTTGTGATTTTCATTTTGTCAAATTCGGGTAAAAATTTTGAAATATTGTCCGAAAGAGAGTATTTTCCCTGTTCAAGCAGCTGAAGTGCCGCTGTGCATGTTATCAGCTTTGTCATTGAAAAAATCAGATACAGCTCGTTGCCGTCGGTTTTAATTTTATTTTCAACATCACGGTAGCCGGTGAAATACCGGAAAATTTGTTCATGCTCCTTATATACTATACAGTCAACGCCGGGCGTATGTTCAACCCGGACCAATTCATCCAAAGTATCTTTAAGCTTTTGAAAATTCATTTCTTTCTCCTTAACAATTTTATATCCGAAAAAATTGTAACACAAACACCTGAATTTATCAATCATAATATGATGCCTTCTTAACAAACGGTTGTGTGGGTTTACAACAGATATTTATGCATGTTTTGTATTGACAATCAATACCATAATTGATACAATAATTATTAAGCATTAATTTTAAATTATATAAGGAAGTGAATCTGATGTTGATGACAGGTGCAGACATGATACTTAAAGGTTTGGAAAAAAACGGTGTATCTGTCATATTCGGTTATCCGGGTGCTGCCAACTGCCCTATATACGACAAAATACCCGAATATAATATACAGCATATCCTTGTCCGTAATGAACAGGGTGCTGCACATATGGCAAACGCATATGCACGTGTTACGGGTAAGGTGGGCGTGTGTACGGCTACCTCCGGCCCCGGTGCAACAAACCTGATAACGGGTATAGCAACAGCATATATGGATTCAATTCCGTTGGTCGCCATCACCGGTCAGGTAGACACCTCCCTTATAGGACGTGATGCGTTTCAGGAGGTTGACATCACAGGCACAACTATATCGGTGTGTAAACATAACTACCTTGTTGAAGATATAAAAGATTTACCGCGTATAATTGACGAGGCTGTATATATTGCAACAACAGGCCGTCCCGGTCCTGTGCTTGTAGACGTACCTATGAATATATCGCTGTCAAGCACTGACTGCAATTATGATTTTTCATGTGCAAAGCCGCCGGTCATCCGCGGATACAATCCCGAACCGGTTGCAGACAAATCGGAGTTTGATGAAATAGTAACCCTTTTAAAAACCGCAAAACGGCCTTTGATATTATCCGGCGGCGGAATAATTTTGTCGAAAGCATCTGACGCTTTCAGGAATTTTATTAAAACAAGCAAGATACCCGTTGTGTCCACCATGACGGGCATAGGCAGTATAGAAACCGACAACCGCTTGTATTACGGTATGGTAGGCTCACACGGGGTGCGTGTTGCCAACTATGCACTCAATAAGTCGGACGTATTGCTTGTTTTGGGTGCACGTCTCGGCGACAGAGCGGTTGCCCATCTTACAAATCTTAAAACAAACAAAAAGATTATCCATATAGACATAGACCCTGCGGAAATATGCAAAAACATAGCCGTTGACATAAGCGTCATATCCGACGCAGGCTTTGCTCTGCAGCAGCTCAACAGTCATGCCGGCAAAATATCGTGTCCGGATGAGTGGGTTGCCGATCTGGACAGGGTAAAAAGCATGGACAAGCCATACAATACCGACGATGGCGAATTTGTCAACCCCAAATACCTGCTTAAAAAGCTTTCAGACCGTACAAACAGCGACGTAATAATAACCACAGAAGTCGGTCAGAACCAAATCTGGACAGCAAATGCTTTCACCGTAAAAAACGCAGGCAGCTTTATTACATCTGCCGGCTTCGGAACAATGGGCTACGGCTTGCCTGCAGCTATTGGTGCAAAATTTGCCGCACCCGATAAAACAGTTATCGCCGTTATGGGCGATGGCAGTTTTCAGATGGACATGTGCGAACTGGGCACAATGAGTCAATGGGGCATTAACGTTAAAATGATACTGTTCAAAAACAACCGTTTGGGCATGGTAAGAGAATTGCAGTGGTCGGCCTATAAATCCAACTACTCCGGTGTATTTTTAGACGGCAGTCCCGATTTTGCAAAGCTGGTTGATGCATACGGCATAAAAAGCAAATGCATATCAAAAAACAGCGAGATAGATTCAGCCATAGACGCTTTGCTTTCAGACGACAAATCGTTTCTGCTGATAGTCAATACCGATCCGCTTGAAACCTGTCAGGTAGGCTTTGACAGAAAGGAGCACGAAAAATGAATAAATATATAATTTCTGTTCTTGTTGAAAATCACGCAGGCGTGCTGTCAAAGGTTGTGGCATTGTTCAGCCGACGCGGATTCAACATCAATTCGTTGGCTGTAGGCGAAACTCAGGACGAAACCGTCTCACGCATAACCATAGAAGTAAGTGGCGACGAATATACCGTAGATCAAGTGTCAAAACAGCTTAACAAGCTGATAGATGTCATAAAGGTCAAGGTTTTAAACCAAGACTGTATAAAGCGTGAGCTTATTCTGGTTAAGGTGAACGCACCGTCCCCCGCAAGGCAGGAGGTTGTGCAGATATCCGACGTGTTCAGGGCAAAAATCGTCGATATTTCCGCCCAAACTCTCACTTTGGAGCTCACCGGTGCGGAGACAAAAACCGAAGCGTTTTTGCAAATGCTTGAGCCGTTCGGCATTTTGGAGCTTGCCCGAACAGGCATGATAGCTTTGGAACGCGGAACAAACGTTATAACTCATCCGTAAAAACTATGTATAATAACACAAGCGATTGTGTTTTTTGTGAAATAAATTTATATTTTATTGGAGGTTTTTTATTATGGCAAAATTATATTATGAACAGGATTGTAATTTGGACTTATTAAAAAGCAAAACCGTTGCAATTATAGGTTACGGCAGTCAGGGTCATGCTCATGCCCTCAATCTGCACGACAGCGGAATAAACGTTATTGTCGGTCTTTACGAAGGCAGTAAGTCATGGAAAAAAGCAGAAGACGCAGGTCTTACCGTTAAAACAGTAAGCGAAGCTTCCGCAAAAGCAGATATTATCATGATACTTCTTCCGGACGAAAAACAAGCTAAAATATACAAAGAATCCATCGAAGCTAACCTTTCCGCAGGCAAAGCATTGGTGTTCGCACACGGTTTTAACATTCACTTCGGTCAGATAGTTCCTCCGGCAGACGTTGATGTATTCATGGTTGCACCAAAAGGTCCGGGTCATACTGTAAGAAGCCAATACTTAGAAGGCAGAGGTGTTCCTGATCTTATAGCCGTATATCAGGATGCTACAGGCAAAGCTCATGACTATGCTTTGGCATACGCTTTGGGTATAGGCGGTGCAAGAGCCGGCGTTTTGGAAACAACATTCAAAGAAGAAACAGAAACAGACCTCTTCGGCGAACAGTGCGTACTGTGCGGCGGTGTTTCAGCTCTTATCAAATGCGGTTTTGAAACATTGGTTGAAGCAGGTTATCAGCCTGAAAGTGCATATTTTGAATGTATGCATGAAATGAAGCTTATAGTTGACCTTATGAATCAGGGCGGTCTTGGCATGATGAGATATTCCATATCCGATACCGCTGAATACGGCGACTATTGCATAGGCAAACGTATCATAACAGAAGAAACCAAAAAAGAAATGAAAAAGGTTTTGTCGGAAATCCAGGACGGTACCTTTGCACGCAACTGGATACTTGAAAATCAAGCTAACAGACCTGCATTCAACGCACAGAGACGAATCGAAAAAGAACATCAGATTGAAAAAGTAGGTGCTGAATTAAGAAAAATGATGAGCTGGTTAAAGAAATAATTTTCCCCCCAGCCGTATTACGTTGTACCTTTTAAAACCAAACCATGCATTGCCGGAGTAAAAACGTCTTCTCTTTACCGAGAGTTGTCGGTAATGCACGGCTTGGTTTTTTTATTAATCAAAAAAGAAGGATATGATTATGCCTAAAGCAATTAAAATATTTGATACAACCTTACGCGACGGTGAACAAACCCCGGGTGTTAATCTTAATATAAGCGAAAAGCTCGAGATAGCACGTCAGCTTGACCGTTTGGGAGTTGATATAATCGAAGCGGGCTTTGCCGCAAGCTCACCCGGTGATTTTCAAGCTGTTGGTGCTGTTGCGTCCGCAATAAAAAATTCAACCGTCGCATGCTTGTGCCGCACAGTACAAGATGATATTGACATTGCATGGGAAGCGGTTAAGCACGCTGTCGATCCAAGGCTGCATATCTTCATCGCCACAAGCGACATACACATGAAATACAAGCTTAAAATGACGCCGGACGACGTGTTACAGCTCACTCAGTCAATGGTGCGTTATGCGAAAAAATACTGTTCAAACATAGAGTTTTCCGCCGAAGACGCCACACGCACACGTCCGGAATTTTTATACAAGGTTGTGCAAAGTGCAATAAACGAAGGTGCAACCTGCGTTAACATACCCGACACAGTCGGATACACGCTGCCTTCAGAGTATGGCAAGCTTATTAAATCCATACAGCAAAATGTTACGGGCATAGAAAAAGCAGACATCAGTGTGCATTGCCATGACGATTTGGGGCTTGCGGTTTCCAACTCGCTTGCTGCTGTGATGAACGGTGCAACACAGGTGGAATGTACCATAAACGGGTTGGGTGAACGTGCAGGAAATGCCGCAATGGAAGAAATTGTTATGACGATAAAAACACGTCCCGACATATTCAATGCATCCACAAATATCGACACCACACAATTCACACGTACAAGCAGGCTGGTATCGGGCTTGGCAGGCATCAGTGTGCCGCCGAACAAGGCTATTGTCGGTGCAAATGCGTTCACGCATGAATCGGGTATACATCAGCACGGCGTGTTGAGCGAAAAAAGCACCTATGAAATCATCACGCCGGAATCAATAGGTCTGACCGCAAACAAAATCTCACTCGGCAAGCTGTCCGGACGCGCGGCTTTTGAACATCACCTTGTCGAAATGGGATACACTCTTGACAAACCCGCTCTCGACAGAGCGTTTGACAAGTTCAAACAAATCGCCGACAAAAAGAAAACCGTTACGGACGAAGACATCGAAGCTATCGTAAACGATAAAATATCCGACGTGCCAAAAACATTTATTTTAGATTCTTTTCAGGTTAACAGCGGCAACAACATGATCTCCACCGCTACAGTGTCTATGAAGATAAACCGAAAAGACATGAAAGGCACCCACGTTCGCGGCAATGTAATGGAAACGGAAAACTCCGACGAAGTTCTGGTTACCGAGGCCGCTACCGGCGACGGCCCTGTAGACGCTCTGTTTAACGCTATCGACAGACTGTGCGATATGAAAACAAATCTGTCGCAGTATTCGTTAAAAGCCATCACCGGCGGAACGGACGCATTGGGCGAGGTAAGCGTTAAGGTTGAAAAGGACGGTAAGTTTTATTTTGGCAGAGGCATATCCACAGATATTCTTGAATCCAGTGCAAGGGCATATATAAACGCACTTAACAAAATTGTTAATATATAAATTGACAGGGGTGTGAAAAATGGACAACAAAATATATACGTACGATTCCACGCTCAGAGACGGAAGTCAAGCCGAGGGCATAAGCTTTTCTTTGGATGACAAGCTTAAAATAGCATATAAACTTGACAGTTTGGGAATAGACTATATTGAAGCCGGAAATCCTGCATCTAACCCCAAAGATCTGGAATTTTTCAATCTCATCGGTTCCGGCAGCCTTAAACATGCCAAGCTTGTGGCTTTTGGCAGCACGCACCGTGTAGGTGTAAATGTCGAACAGGACGAAAACGTTATATCGTTGCTCCGTGCCAACACGCCTGTTGTGGCGATATTCGGAAAATCATGGGATTTGCATGTTAAAGACATACTTAAAACCTCCATGAAAAATAATCTGGAAATAATAAAGAACACTGTCAGATATTTCAAGCAAAACGGCAAAGAGGTTATTTTTGATGCTGAGCATTTTTTTGACGGTTACAAACATAATCCCGCATATGCAATACAAACATTGCTTGCCGCCCAAGACGCCGGTGCCGACTGGCTGGTGCTTTGCGATACCAACGGCGGCTGTTTTACCGACGAAATATCGGAGACGGTCAGAATAGTTAAGGAAAAAACTTCATGCCGTCTTGGCATACACTGTCATAACGACTGCGGAATGGGTGTGGCAAACTCTGTTATGGCTGTTATAGCCGGTGTAAATCAGGTGCAGGGTACAGTTAACGGGTTTGGCGAGCGTTGCGGAAATGCCAACTTATTCAACGTAATTGCCAATCTTCAGATAAAACGCGGTTATTCGTGTATACCGTCTGAAAATATGGAAAACTTAACTAATGCGGCACGATATGTGAGCGAGCTTGCAAACACGGCGTATGACGAACGTCAACCGTATGTCGGCGGTTCGGCTTTCGCCCACAAAGGCGGTATGCATATAGACGGCGTGCATAAAAATCCAAAAACCTTTGAGCATACAAATCCTGAAACGGTAGGCAATCACCGTCGTTTTCTGATGAGTGAAGTATCGGGCCGTTCCACTATCCTTCAAGCGATACACACTGTTGACCCGCTCTTGGACAAATCGTCCTCGAAAACAAAGGAAATTATGAACAAAATCAAGCAGCTGGAATATGAAGGCTACCAGTTCGAGGGTGCAGAGGCATCAGTAGAGCTTTTGATACGTAAAGCTTTGAACAAATACAAGCCGTTCTTTTCCCTGCATCAATTCAAGGTGTCGATAGACGAACCGTGCGGCAGTAAATACAGTTCGTTCGCTTTGGTTAAAATAGACGTTGACGGCAAGCTGGAAATCAATGCTGCCGAAGGCGAAGGTCCTGTCAATGCGTTGGATAAGGCATTACGCAAAGCGTTGGAGGTTTTCTATCCCGGCTTGAGCAAGGTCCGTCTGACCGACTATAAGGTTCGTGTGTTGGATTCGCACGATGCAACAGCCGCAAAGGTACGCGTTCTTATTGAATCGAGCGACGGTGTACATAAATGGAGTACGATCGGCGTGTCTACCGACATAATTGAGGCAAGCTGGCGTGCGTTGGTGGATTCCGTGGAATACAAACTGATACTTGATACAAAAAATACGATTGCATGATATTCTGCGAAAGGTTTGGTTTTATGTTAAAAAAACGATTGTTGATTATTATAAGTTTAATTTTAGGTGTACTTCTTGTTGTGTCTGCGGCGATGATGCTCCTTCCGGCACAATACACACACCGCTTCTATCCCGTAAGCCGTGTTAGAGGCACTGTTAATTTTTACTATGAAGGTCATAAGCTGCCATTAGACGAAAGATGCGTTGTCGCACGATGCGACGAAGACGGCATGTTGACAACTTCAAATCATAAGCTTAACGACAGCGGCAAGTTTACGTTTTGGAACGGAATTGAAGGCGATGACAGATTTGTGTTGTTTTTCCCTTATCAATATTGTGCCGACTATATACTTGATGAATTTGAAGACGGCATAACCGTTTATTTTGGAACATTCAATACCGACGCATGGCATGTTATGAACTATGACGTAAACCTTGATTTAAAGCTTGAAAACGGATATTTTTATTTAAGCGGCAATCAAAACGCAAGCTTTGTTTCGGACGGAAACGAGCCTGTTGAAATAAAATCCGAATCAACAAAAAAATTACCGTATGACAGCACATCTCTTAACCTATATTGCGGGAGATAGCAAATTGCAATCATAAAAAACGGGCTGTAGCAAAATGTTTTGTCGGGACGTCCGGGAGGCCGTCCCCTACATATATTGTATTGGTATTATGTGAGCAATACAAATTGTAGGGTTCGGCGT
>CAJOGA010000064.1 GCA_905233855.1 uncultured Clostridia bacterium | reverse complement strand
AAAGAGGGCGGAAATATCATGTGGGAATTTGATTTCCGTTCAAACCATGACGGCGGCAGCGGTTATAAATCTATATTTATAAGCGGTAACGGCACATTTGTTATGCGTATACATATCGGTAACGGCGGTATAATGAATTCCGACGTTATGACGACACAGAGACTTCATTTGTCAAATGTTAAATTCACAGAAGATGTTTGGCATCATGTAAAAATACATTTTGATTCATATGCAAAAAAATATGAAGTATATATAGACGACCAGTTAATGTATACTGCGGCACAGTACGATGTTAAAGTGCCTATGCAGATGGAAACGCTGACTATTGAACGCGGTGAAAAACAGGGCTATCTGGAACTGGATAACTTTAAACTGTACGATCCGGACGGAACTGTTCAGCCGGACGCTCCGAGAGAGGTTAATCTCCTCAGTGCAAAGGTTGTTGATCACGTGTTCTCGGATATGGTTGGTCAGCCTAACTCCAAAAAGGTAATACATTTTTCAGGTCATCCGGCAGAGATACCGGTTTTGACATTGAACGCTCTTGGTCTTATAAACGGCTATCCGGACGGCACATTCAAGCCGGACAACACAATCACAAGAGCTGAATTTGCAGCTATTGTTGCAAGAGCATTCAAGCTTGAAGATAAGCCTGTAACAACAGAATTTACCGATGTTCCAAGCACTCACTGGGCAACAGGCAATATAGGTGCGGCATACGCAGCCGGCATAATCAACGGTTACGGCGACGGAACATTCGGCCCGGAAGATCCTATCAAGGAAGAACAGGCAGTTAAGATGGTTGTTGCCGCACTCGGCTATAACGATGACGCAGTCGCAAAAGGCGGCTACCCTATGGGATATATTCAGGTTGGTAATGAAAAATATATCTCCAGAGGCTTGAACGTTCACAAAGGCGAAGAGGCAACAAGAGCTTTGGTTGCACAGATAATGTACTACGCTTTGGGTGCAGAGATAAAAGGCGCCGGCAAAACATTGTATGACATGCATGCCGACAAAGCCGGTGAAAAAATAGACGAAAAATATGTTAACGCATTGCTCCAGGATTACTTCTATTACCGTGAAGAAGCAATGGAAGTTATGATGTATAACGACATTAAGCCGTTGCAGGTGTTCAATTCTATGTATGATGTGTTTAAAAACAGCACAAACAAAGAAGAACGTACCCGTGCGGCAAGAGTGCTTTCGGAATTTTTGACGGCTGATAATATTGAATACGGCTGGATGAGATACGATAAAGTATACATGATGTATTTCTACGGCAAGCTTAATATGCTTGCAGCAGGTACGTTTGCAAGAGTGGCTAACGATCCTAACGAAGACGAGGACGTTCGTTTGTATGCTTTGCGTGCTTTGTATCTGTTAGACAGAGAAGACCTTGTTGAAAAAGACAGCTGGACACTGGCGTTTAAGTCGAAGGCTATGACAGTTACACGTCATTTGTCCAACAAGGCACAGGATATACTTGAAATGACGAATGATGAAGCGTCTGTCAATGCACTTATAAAGGCACTTGACGACCCTGATGTTGAAGTTGTTTTAAGAGCTGTAGACACCTTGAACAGAAAGGGTTCAAACCCAACATTGCATGAAAAGGCAACGGCAGCCATCCCTGCATTGCAGAAGCTGCTTAACCACAGCAATTTGTATATCCCGTTCAGAGCGGCTGAAGCTATAAGAGCTTTGGGCGGCACTCCTGAAAAAGATGTTGCCGTTAACCTGCAGCCTTATAACAATAGCCAGCAAGACCTTAAAATAACTGTCGACGGAGTTGTTCTCCCTGACGGTGCACCGGTTCCTGAAAACTGCAGAATTGTTGTTGTTAACAATGGTAACATTGAAGTTACGTTTGATGCGGGAGACAGCGGTTCATACGGCGGTATGAAAAAACTGTCTACCTATGACAGCACAAAGAACCTGTTAAAGGGCAGCGGATTTGTAACATGGAATCAGCAATCGGCAGCTACCGAGAATTCCATCAAAGAACACAACGGCACAAAAACTCAGGGTATTAAAGCTGCAAATTCCGAGTATTTTGAATATTTCTATAAATGGGACGCAACAGAAATGTTCCCATACACATTGGAGCTTGTATACAGAATACCTAAGGGTGAAAGCGGCTTCTATCAATATTCAATAGTTGATAAGGACGCTAACAGCGGAGCTTGCTCACATCTTTATTCAGGCATCATGTACAGAATAAACTCCGAGGATTATCCTTTTGCATCTATCCATGACAAGCTGCAGTATAATGTTCAATGGTTAAAGAACAATGTTGCTGTAGAAACTGAAAAGGGCAAAAAGGATATGTATCAGTCCACATACCGCAATCAAAACGGTGAATTGGATGCTAAACACGAAACATATGCATTCCAGCTTGAAACTCATATCATAGGTATGGCAAACGACAAAGTTGGCTTGTGGCAGCTGTTCCCGTCCAACGATTCGTATGCTAAACTGCTTAAACACGATATGGCAGCTGCAACAGACACCATGTCGGCAATGTCTGAGGGCGAATACTTCACATGGGACGGACGTCCTATCCCTGCAGGTGAATATCATAAGTTCTATGGTCCTATGATGGTTTACGTTAACAAGGGCGAAACCTATCTTGATAAGTGGGAAGACGCTAAGAACAAGTTAGCATACGAACAGGAACAATGGCCTTATGCTTGGGTGGAAGATCCTCATTACTATGAAAGAGGAAGCATAAGCGGTAAGATTGAAATGTCTGACGGTTCATCACCTTTGGGTGCTTACGTTGTTGTTAACATTCCGGGCGAAACAAAAGGCAAAAAAGGCGAACGTTACACAACATGGCAGCAAAGCAACGGCAGATATAACTACTGGACACGTGCGGACGAGAACGGTAACTGGAGCATAGATAACGTGTACGTTGACACCTATACCGTAACTGTATGGAAGGAAGGCTATCCGGGAGAAACACAAAAACCGGATGTTGAAATAGTACAGGGGCTTAACACCGATGTCGGCACAATCACATTTGTTCCGTATTCAAACGGCGAGCTTGCTTGGCGTGTAGGTGAAGCGGACAGAACATGGTTGTATAACGCAGAGAAAAACTATAACTGGGATACACACATGAAATACAGAAACAGATTCCCTAACGATATTGTGTTCAAGATAGGCGAAAGCGATCCTATCTATGACTGGAACTATTCACACAGAGCAGCTTGCCTTGGTGAAGAAAGAAAGATTCCGTGGACTATCGTTTGGAACGAAGACGGCGAAATCACCAGAGATCCTGTTTTGACAATAGTAACAGCAGGTTCAAGAAATACCAAAATGGAAGTTTACGTCAACGATACCAAGATAACAACCTTGGATTACGGCGACGATGACTCTATGGTAATCAGAAGCCATGCTTACGGCAAGAATATCTACAACACATTGCCGTTTGATAAATCGCTGTTAAAGCCGGGCGAAAATAAGATAACATTGCTCTCCACCGGCGGAACAGATATGAACGGTATGATTTCATACGACTTCATTCAGTTGGAATACAAATAAACAACAAATTAATAAATAATGCTAAAAAAGGCTTGAAAGAAATTTCAAGCCTTTTTGATAATTGCAGAGATGCTTGCCCTAAAGTCGGACCGTTTGAAAACGTCGGAGAAAAGATGGTTGTAGGTTAAGACCGAACAGATTTGACCGGCGGAATATTGTATGACTTTATACAGTCGGCAGATAAATAAAAGAACCTGTATTGATTAAAAATGATTACATTTCAGTACAGGTTCTTTTGTGCATATATTACAAAATAAAAGTGTAAAAAGTACAAATATGATAATTTACTTTTTTTGCGGCTAAGTATATAATAAGTGTAATTTTTAAGATGTGTGATAGGTAAAAGGAAGTTGTTTTATAGGAGGCTGTATATGAAAATTTATTATGAAAAGGATAAAGCTCTTTATGCGTTGAACACAAGCGACGGAGCAAGAATCGTAAGCGGAACTTTTAAGCCGGACGATACCCATAAAGTTAAAACCGCGTTTGATGTTGACGGTAAAGAGTGCTTTGTTTATCTGGAACAAAAATTAAGCCAAAACGAAAAGATATGTTCGGGCACGACAGATGCCGATGATAACTTTTTTATAGTGTGCAACGGTAATACCGAAGGTGAGTTGGTGTTGGACGAGCCGAGCTATGACAAGATAGACTGTATAGGCGATGATGAACAAGACCTGTACTCAACCGTACAGCGTTTCCCCGTGCCGGTTGCGGAGCCGGAAATAATGCCGGAGTCCGGCAAAAATGTTGTGTATTTGCGTGAAAACTTTGAAAAGTGGCCTGAATGGGTAAAGGAAGAAAACAAAGCACATGACACCTTGCACTTTAATTATTTAACCATTAAAGGTGCGTTTGAACATACATGGACTTTTGAACCTATAAGAGCCGGAAGACAGATATCAATTGAATTTAATTATAAAGCCGATGAAAAATCCATAAATTCCGACAAGGTGTTGTATTTAAGCGGAAACGGACAGAATGTTGTACGTCTGTTTTTGGGCAGAACAGGCGTTGTAATGTCCGATGTGAAGGAAAGGAATAAAATAAGCGTACACGGTGCAAAATTAAGACCTAACGCATGGAACTATATAAGAGTACTCTTTGATGTGTATAAAAAGAAATACGATGTGTATTTTAACGGTAACTTTGCGTATACCGTGCCGCAGTTTGACGTTAAAACACCTATGGAAATAAACGAGCTGCATATTGAAACCGTGGACGACGGAGGCTGCTTTGAAATAGATCATATATATATCTGCGACCCTTGCGGTACAACCCAGCCCGATAAACCTACACCTGTTATAAAAAGAGCAAAGGTTATAGACCGTGTGTTTGCCGATATGGTGGGAACGCCTAACTCTGTCGGCACAGCTAATTTTAACGGACACTGGGCAGAGCTTCCTGCTTTAACTTTAAACACCCTGGGTATTATGAGCGGTATAAACGGTTTGTTTAAACCTGATATGACGGTAACAAGAGCGGAATTTGTTGATATACTTTCAAAAGCCTTAAACCTTGACAGTGAAAAGACAAATAAATTGCAGAATACCGCATCGGACGCAAACGCAAAGCCGGCAGATGCTTTAAAGCATGAAGAAGCCGTAGCGATGGCTGTTATCGCAATGGGATATGAAGCGGATGCTTTGGCTTTGGGCGGTTATCCGCAGGGATATATAAATTTCGGTAATGCAAAATATATTTCAAGAGGCTTAAATATTCACAAAGGTGAAAGCGTAACAAGAGCTTTGGCCGCACAGATGCTGTTTTATTTGCTCGGCTTGGAAATAAAGGGTACGGGCAAAAGCTTGTACGATCTTCATTCAGACAAAGCCGGAGCAACTATCGGCAAAAAATATATAAACGCAATGCTTCAGGATTATTACTACTACCGTGAAGAGGCTCTTGAGGTTATGATGTATGAAGACATAGAGCCGCTCAGGGTGTTCAATTCGCTTTTAAATGAGTTTAAAACAAGCGCGTCCAAGCAGAGACGCACGCGTGCGGCAAGGGTACTTTCGGAATTTCTTGTTGCGGACATGAACGGATATTATGAAGAAGAAAAGTACGATAAAGTTTACATGGAGCTGTTGTTCGGCAAGCTGAACGTCATTGCTTCGGCGGATTTTGCAAGAGCCGCTAACGATACAAACGAGGACGAAGACGTGCGTTTGTATGCTATACGTGCTTTGTATTTACTTGACAGAGGAGATCTTGTTGACAAATCAAGCTGGATATTGGCATTCAAAACCAAAGCTATGACGGTAACACGTCATCTGTCGAACGAGGCACAGGATATTTTGGAAATGCACGATACCGAAGAAACGGTCGATGCGTTGATAGCCGCATTTGACGATACCGATGACGAGGTTGTCTTGCGTGCGGTAGACACTATAGGCAGAAAAGGCAGAAACATTCATCTGTGCGACAAAGCCAAAAAGGCAATTCCGGCATTGAAACAGCTTTTGAACCATAAAAATCAATACATAGTGTACAGGGCATATGATGCCTTGATTGGTCTGGGTGAAACGTCTGTTAAGGAGATTAAACCAAACCTGCAGCCATGCAACACCAGCACTGTTCCTGTTAAAACAACGGTAGACGGAGCGGTTGTTGTGGTTAATAACGGCAATATTGAAGTAACGTTTGACGCGGAAGACGGTGCATCGTGGGCAGGCATGAAAAAGCTGTGTGTTGTGGGCGATGACAAGAATCTGCTCAGGGGCGTGGGATTTTTAACATGGAATCATGAACTTAATAAGAATATAGGAATTGTGGAACACTCAGGCAAAAGATGGCGTGGACTTATTTGTGCAAACGATGAATACGCGGAATACGGCTACAAAATGGCGGCAAACGAAATGTTCCCTTATGATTTTGAATTAAGATACCGTATCCCACGCGGTGAAAGCGGATTTTATGTGTATATCGTTATGGACAAGGACGCAGCGTCTGATGCATCACAGCACTTATACGCAGGCGTTATGTTCCGTGTACACTATAAAGATTGGCATTTCTGTGCCCTGCACGACAAGCTCCAGATGAATATAGGCTATGTTAAGGAACACGGTCAGATAGACGTTGAAAACGGCATTAAGGATATATATCAGTCGGCGTACAGAACTCAGGCAGGCGAAGTTGATGCCAAGCATGAGGAGTATGCCTTCCAGCTCGAAAACCATATAACCGGTATGGCAAATGAAAAATTCGGATTTTGGCAGATATTCCCGTCAAATGATTCATATGCGAAATTGTTGAAACACGATATGACGAGTGCTACCGATACCATGTCGGCAATGTATGAAGGCGAGTATTTCACATGGGCACAAAGACCTATCCCTGCAGGGGAGTATCATAAATTCTACGGACCTATGTTTGTCTATATCAACAAAGGCGGCTCTGACCTTGATAAGTGGGAGGATGCAAAAGCAAAGCTTGCGGTTGAACAGGCAAAATGGCCGTATTCATGGGTTGAAGACGAACACTACTTTGACCGCGGATCTATAGGCGGTAAGATTGAAATGTCGGACGGCTCATCGCCGAAGGCTGCGTATGTTGTAGTTAATATACCGGGCGAAACAAAGGGCAAGATGAATCAAATGTACCGCACATGGCAGCAGAGCAACGGCAGATACAATTACTGGACTCAGGCCGATGAAAACGGAAACTGGCATATAGACAATGTTCATGCAGACAACTATACCGTAACTGTTTGGAAGGAAGGTTATCCGGGTGAAACAGCCGTTGAAAATGTCAGCGTTGCCAAGGACAAACACACCGATACGGGAGTTATAACCTTTGTGCCGTACTCTAACGGCGTTTTGGCATGGCGTGTGGGCGAGCCGACAAGAACTTGTCTGTATAATAAAGAGCGTAACTTTAACTGGGAAACGCATATGAAATACAGCAACCGTTTCCCTGCCAATGTTAACTTTAAAGTGGGAGAAAGTGATATTTTATATGACTGGAACTATTCACACCCGTCAACACTGATAGGATATGAAAAGCTTAACGACTGGAATATTATTTTTGATGTTGACGAGGTTTTGGGCGATCCTGTTATAACAATAGCAACCTGCGGTTCGCGTGATACCGCACTGGACGTTTTGGTGAACGGTACAAAAATAGGTATGCTTGATTATGGCTTTAATTACGACGATTCGGTTGTTATGCGTACCGGCTCATACGGAAAGCATATAGTAACAAAGCTTGAGTTTGACAAAAGCTTGCTCAAAAAGGGCGAAAACAAGGTAACGCTTGTGCAGCAACGCACAATCGACTACCGTTCAAGCTTGTCTTACGACTTTATCCA
>CAJOGA010000063.1 GCA_905233855.1 uncultured Clostridia bacterium | reverse complement strand
CGATTATGCTTGTTCAGGAGCACCAACAGGACAAACGCTTGCACAAGTACCGCATTCAACACAAGCCTCTGCGTCGATTACATATTTTGAATCGCCTTCGCTGATGCACTCTACAGGACATTCGCCTGCACAAGCACCGCAGCTGATGCATTCATCGCTTATTGCATATGCCATTTATAACAACCTCCTTAAAATAATTAACACTTATTAATATAAAATGTGTAAACACATTATATCACATGTTTTATCTGTCTTCAAGAGCTTTTAAAGATTCTTTGTCAATTGCGTCCAAATCGTATTTTATTTCTGCGTTTTTGATTATTTTAACGTCTTTAACGTTAAAGTCTTGCAGCTGAGTTTCTTTTTCGGAGTCTATCTTAACTTTGAGCTTGCCTTTTAATAAATCAACATATTCAACGGTGCCTGTGCCTGCCGGTGTTTTAACTATCGCGCCCTGATGCGGCGTTGTTTTTATAAGCTTTTCATAGGTGGATTGTTCATACTTTAAGCAACACATGAGTCTGCCGCAGGTGCCCGATATTTTGGTCGGATTCAACGATAAGCTCTGTTCCTTTGCCATTTTTATGGACACCGGTTCAAAATCGCCCAAAAAACTGGAACAGCAAAATTCGCGTCCGCATATACCCAATCCGCCCAGCATTTTAGCTTCGTCACGCACACCGATCTGCCTTAACTCTATGCGTGCCTTAAATACAGATGCAAGGTCTTTGACCAGTTCGCGGAAATCAATTCTGCCGTCGGCAACAAAATAGAACAGGATTTTGCTTGCGTCAAAAGTGAACTCAACATCCACAAGCTTCATGTTCAAGTTGTGTTTTTTGATTTTTTCGTTGCAAATGCCGATGGCTTGTTTTTCCTTTTCGCCGTTTTCCAAATGCTGCTTAAAATCCTGTTCGGTAGCGATTCTGATAACATTCTTAAGCGGCTGCACAATCTCGTCATCGCTCACTTGGCGGTTGCCGATTATAACGCTGCCGAATTCCAAGCCCCTTGCTGTTTCTACGATAACGTTGTCGTCTTCTTTTATGTCAAGACCGGCAGGCGAAAAGTAATATATTTTGCCGACCGGTGTGAATCTTACACCAACTATATCTATCATGAATTGAATGCTCCTTTTATTGATTATAAATCAAATGCCTTTACGTTCCAAGACGATTCTTTTAGTTTTGCGGTAAATGCTTCGCTTGGGCAAAACACAGCCATGCAATCGGTATTGCCGTTTTTATAAACGATGGCAACGGCATCGTCCTTAATAAACATATCCTGAAGCATAACCGTTTTTTGTTTTGCCGCATTTATGTGTTTTACACGCCCGTATCGGGTTATATGCTCGGTATCGTTTATATTTACGGTAATTTTCGACTCACGCAATATGCCCGTGGATTTATGCAGTGTTATTTCACTTTCGGACAGGGAATAAACATAGCTTGAGCCGCACCGGTTTATGGCAAAATACGCAATGACGCAAAACACAGCTATGGATGCAAGCTCTGTAAATATTTTGTAGCCCGACACCAAGGCAGATAACACTCCTGACATTATCATACACAAAATTGACAATATCAGAATCAAAAAAAACGTTTTTATGCCGTTGCCCGGTTTGCTTTCAGTTTCTGTATACATATATTCATCCCGTATTTTTATTATTTATCATTATAGATTATACTATATTATTCACACAAGTGCAAGCGTTTTTGATTTAGTGTTTTTTAATTTTTTTTGGTTAAAGCAAGGCTTTTTGTTATTGACATAAATAATGAAAAATATTATAATATAACAAGTGTTGTAAATTGCTGATTGCACCCTGCATCAGCTGATTGACGTCGCATAAAGATTTGAAAATAATCGCGAAAGGACCCGGCATATGAAAATCGGTATACCAAGAGCGTTGTTGTACTACTATTATTATCCCTTTTTTGAAACGTTTTTCAAGGAATTGGGTTGTGAAGTTGTATTATCGGAAGAGACAAACGCAAAAATAATATCAGACGGCTGCAAAGTAACCGTATCAGAGCTTTGTGTGCCGATAAAAATATTTAACGGTCATGTGGTAAGTCTCATGAATAAAAATGTGGACTATATATTTGTTCCGCGTTTTATATCAATAGGCAAGGAGTGGTATTGCCCTAAATTTATCGGTCTTGGTGAAATTGTTAAGTATTCCATAGACTCAATGAAAGACAAAATGCTGATTGTCGAGCTTAAAAACAAAACCGATATTCCCGATAGAATAGAGGATTATATGCCGCTTGCCGAAAAGCTTAACGTAACAAAAGCACAGCTGAAAAATGCACTTAAAAAGGCAAAGATAAGCTTTTTGAAGTGCAGAAAGCTGTCTTTGCAGGGATACACCATCCCCGAAGCATACAGCATACTTAAAGGCAAAGAAGTGCCGCCGCCTATGCAAAAAGCTGATTTAACAATAGGTCTGATGGGTTATGTCAACAATGTGTATGACGATTTTGTAAGCATGAGTGCGGTTAAAAAGCTGCGTGAGATGGGCGTTAAAGTAATAACCTTTGACATGCTTGACGAAAACATAATAAAGCTTGACAAATCCAAAGGTAAGCAACCGTTCTGGACCTTTGCACGCAAGGTGTACAACGCGGCAAATTATCTTATAAATAATGTGGAGATTGACGGAATTATTCATCTGACGGCATTTGCCTGCGGACCGGACTCGGTAATAGGCAAGATGATGGAGCTGGAATGTGGTGAAAAGGACATTCCGTTTATGACCATACGAATTGACGAGCATACCGGTGAAAGCCATGTTCAGACAAGGTTTGAAGCATTCACGGATATGCTTAAAATGCGGAAGGGGGCAAAATAATGAAGGTGTCGTTCCCGTATATGGGATGTGTAACCGGTTTTAAAAAGCTGTTTGAGCTGTTGGGACACGAAGTTATAATGCCGGAAAAACCTACGCAGAGAACAATAGATTTGGGTGTGCTTAACAGCCCCGAGTTTATTTGCTATCCGTTTAAAATAATGATGGGCACATATATAGAAGCGTGCGAAAAAGGTGCGGAGCTTATTGTTTCGTCGGGCGGAAGCGGGCCGTGCAGAGCCGGAATATACGGAGATGTTCATAAAAAGATTTTGCATGAATTGGGATATGATGTTGAAATCGTTATATTCGACTCTTTGTTTGAAAATTTTGGTGCTTTTATGAACCAGGTGTTTAAAATCAAGAACAAAACGCCTACATTGAAAGTTATGAAATATGCATATCTGGTTTTCAAAATGATAAATCAGATGGACGGTATAGAAAAAGAACTCAAGCACCTGCGTGCATATGAAGTAAATAAAGGTGATTTTGATAAGTGCTTTGACAAGATAAAGGAACTTTATGACAAGACATACACGCTTAAACAGATGAAAAAGACCTACGCAAAAGCACTTGAAATGCTCCATGCCGTTCCGGTAAATATACCGCCGGAGAACAAACGTGTAAGAATAGGCATTGTGGGCGAGATATACGTTATTATGGAAAGCTCCACCAATATGGACATTGAAAAACGTTTAAACGCTTTAGGTGTTGAAGTGGAAAACATCCAATATATATCCGATTGGGTGAAGCATCATATAATTCCCCGTCGGTTCAGCAAAGAGGAAAGCTGGAAAATGTTTGACAAAGGTTATCAGTATAAGTCGTGCAACTGCGGCGGACATGATATGGAAAATACCGGTGCTATAGTGCATTTTTCTCAAAAGGGGTATGACGGTGTTGTTCATCTTATGCCGTTCGGCTGCTTGCCGGAGCTTATCACGAGAAGCATAATACCGCAGATAACCGAAGATTACGGCATACCGGTGTTGTCAATGTCGATGGACGAGCAGCAGGGCGAGGCAAACATTCAAACCCGTTTGGAAGCGTTTATCGACCTTTGTAAAAACAGAAGCAACAAGCAGCAAATAAGTCCGGCGGAAGCTGCAAACAGCAAAGAACTCAAAAAAGAGTTTGCCGGCATAATGTAGTAATTTATAAATATTTATATAAACAAGGAGATGTTCTATTATGTACAATATAGGTTTTGTTGGATACGGCGGGATGGCATATTATCATCACACAACATTATCCAAGGGAAATCCGGACGTTTGTATGTACGGTGCGTATGACATCGACCCTAAACGTATGGAAGTGGCAAAGGAGAACGGCGTTAAAAAAACATATTCCAGTCTCGACGAAATTTTAAACGATAGCGATATAGATATTATATTGGTTGCCGTGCCGAATAATTTCCATAAAGAAATATCAATTGCGGCAATGGAAAAGGGAAAACACGTTATATGCGAAAAGCCTGTTGCAATGAATTCGGAAGAATTGGAAGAAATGATTGCCGCAAGCAAGAAGTATAACCGCGTTTTTTCTGTGCATCAAAACAGACGCGTGGATAAAGACTATCTTGCAATCAAAAAGCTTTACGATGAAAAAACACTCGGCGATATTTTCACCATCGAGTCAAGAGTACACGGCTCACGAGGCATACCTCAAGGCTGGCGTCAGCATTCTGTTGCCGGCGGCGGTATGATGCTTGACTGGGGCGTGCATCTGATAGACCAGATGGTTATGATGATAAAAGAGCCGGTAATATCTGTGTACAGCATACACAAAAATCTTGCATATCCTGATACCGACGCTTATTTTAAGACAATATTGGGCTTTGCAAACGGCATTTTTGCTCAAATAGAGGTTAGCACAAGTACGTTTATCGCACTTCCGCGTTGGCATATGTCCGGCACAAAGGGTACCTGTCAGATAGAAAACTGGAATTTGGACGGCAAAACAATATGTGCGGAGGACATGGTTGTCAACTGGACCGAAGAAATAGTGCAGACAAAAGCCGGTCCTACCAAAACTATGGCTCCGCGTCCGAGCGGTACGGTTAAGGAATATCCTATAGAAGACATTGAAAACGACTACGGTCAGTACTACACTAATTTTGCACGTGCTATAGAGGGTAAGGAAGAAATCCGTGTTAAACCGGACGAAGTAAGACGTGTTATGAAGATAATGGAAACCGCATTTTTGTCTAACGAAAAGAATGAGGTTATAAAGGTTAATATTTGAGGTGTGTACGATGAGAGTATATTTGGGAATAGATATAGGTTCGGTAAGCACGAATGTTATAGCTATTGACGAAAATACCAACGTAGTTTTTGCCAGATACATAAGAACAAACGGTCAGCCTATCAATTCCGTTAAACAGGGGTTGCGTGAGCTGAGCGTGCAGGCTTTGTCGGACGGATACGAAGTAAGTGCTGTCGGAGTTACGGGCAGCGGCCGTCAGATGATAGGACTTATGGTTGGAGCGGACGTTGTAAAAAATGAGATAACGGCACATGCAGCAGCAACGGTGCATTTTTATCCCGACGTACAAACTATATTTGAAATAGGTGGTCAGGATTCAAAAATAATCATTGTTAAGGATAAAATAGTAACAGATTTTTCCATGAATACGGTTTGTGCTGCCGGAACAGGTTCGTTTCTGGATCATCAGGCGGAGCGTCTTAACATTCCTATAGAGCAGTTCGGCGACCTTGCATTAACTGCCGAAAACACCGTAAGAATTGCCGGCAGATGTACTGTGTTTGCTGAATCGGATATGATTGCAAAACAGCAATACGGTTATTCCAAAGCTGAGATAATCAAAGGCTTGTGCGACGCATTGGTGCGTAACTATTTAAACAATCTCGGACGTGGTAAAGTCTTGCAGCCGCCGTTTGTGTTCCAGGGTGGTGTTGCGGCAAACAAGGGCATTATAAGAGCCTTTGAAGAGCAGGTAGGACATGAAATAATAATCCCTAAATATTTTGGGGTTATGGGTGCTATAGGCGTTGCGTTGTCGGCGAAAAGCCAGGTTGAGGCAAGCGGTCAGCCGACAAACTTTAAAGGCTTTGACTGCATAGAGCTGGATTTTGTGCCTAAGAGCTTTGAGTGTAGCGGTTGCAGCAATGCGTGCGAGGTTATAAAGGTTATAATAAACGGCGAGGTTGCGGCAATGTGGGGCGATAAATGCGGCAAATGGAGTTCGTCTGTCTGAATAATTAAAATACTTGCAAAAGAATGATTAAGGAGATGTGAAAATGGGTTTGTTCAACTTTGGCAAGAAAAAGAAGGAAGAATGTTGTTGCGGACATGGTGAAGTGTCTGTACCGGAAAATACTTGCGATGCAATAGGTTCTGTGAAAATCATAGGCATGGGCTGCGAAAACTGTCATGCACTTTTAGAAAACACAAAGAAAGCGTTATCGTCCATGAACAAAAACGTGGAAATTGAATATATAACCGACACATCTTTTGCCGAGGCTTATGGCATCAAAAGCATGCCCGCGTTGATTGTGAATGAGCAGGTTGCATCGGAAGGAAAGATATTAAAGCCGAACGAGGTTATTAAGCTTTTGTCTAAGATGGAAAAGAAAAAGCAGTAAATGAATCAAACAAAAAAATCTCTTGATTATATGATTTGAAGGTCATGTTTCAAGAGATTTTTTTATAAATAAAGCCTGCACTTTATACCATCTGTCGTCTCCCGACAGATGGTACAAACAGGAGGTCAATCAATTTAATTGACATGCTTTCGAAAAAGCATTTGTTCAGTAGACATTAAATACTCCTTTTTGCTGAAAAATTAATATATTGCCCTTATTGCAATAAGCATCAGATAACCCGGTACTCCAAGCAGACCGCATACCGATGCGGTATATGTATTTATGCCTATAACAGCCATGTTAAGCGACGGTGCCATAAAGTTGAACAATGCCAGTACGCTTAAACCTATCGCTGAATTAAGCAATATTTTAAGCAAAAATTTTATCGGCTTAATAAACACCCAAACAAAAGCATACAGCAAAATCAGTCCTATAACACAAATTCCTACAGCGGTGTAGTTTAAATTCATTTATGCATTCTCCTTGTAATCATGCTCCGACAGCTGACGTGATTGTTTTAAAATATAGCGGTACTTCATTTCGTTTGCTTTTTGTTTATAGATATAGTAGTCGATAAGCAGGGGGTCGTCGGCGAACATTGCATTTTTTCTGCACGATTCCAGCTCAACAAGAGCTTCGGTCAACTGTTCGGATATGAGCCTGCGTTTTTGTTGCTCGTCCTTTTGCTGTTTTTTGTCCGATGTAAAATCAGGTAATTGTACGTTTGGCAGTTTAAGAATTGAAAGTTCCATAAGAAGTCTCCTTTGTCAGATATGTTTCTTAATTATATTATAGGCAAAACCGTACAATTATATTCCGAAAATTTTCCAAAAAAAACAACTGCAATAAAACGTCTTTAAAAGCCGAATTGTTTGCAGTTGTTTGATCTTACATATACTTTGTTTTTGTGCGTGTGAGTTCTTCAATGAATTTTTTATCCAGTTCCGACAGCTTATACCCCTTTTTATAAATCAGCACATCCTTGTACACCTTGTTGTTGTCGGCACACTTTCGCTGAACAAGGTCAAACCTGTTAAGCAGACCGGTAGGTGTTGGAGACACCCACATAAAAGTTTGTGTATTTGCCGAAAGAAGCTCAAACTGGCTGGCTCTTTCAAATATAAATATGCGTCGGGATATATTGTCCGGCAATTCTTCCTTTATAACCTGTGCTATCGGCATCGACGGAACGTACGGGTCGGCATGGGATATTTCTATATAGTCCGACAAATCGTCAAAGGTTATTTTTTCTTTGTTTGCCAGCTCGTGATTGCGGTTCATCATAAGGAGATATGTAAATTCCGTAACCACTTCGTAGTCAAAGCCTTTTTCTTCAAGCATGTCGTTGAAATATTTGTCGTAGTTTTCGGCATATCGTATTATGCCTAAGTTGTAGCTTTGATCCAGCATGTTCATTATGGTGCGTTGCGAATTTGT
>CAJOGA010000062.1 GCA_905233855.1 uncultured Clostridia bacterium | reverse complement strand
TTCCTTAACGTCCAACGCTATCTCGCCGTCCGGCTTGCGGACCGCAATAGCAATCTTTTCAGGACCTCTCATCATGACGCCTTCTATAACGGCCTGACCTCCTATAGACGTCATATGTTGTTGTTTATTATCACTCATCAGACACACTCCCTCTACATGACTGTTGTCTTCATATCTCAAAATACAAACTCTTCTTATACAGAATTATAATAACAGAATAAACTCAAAAACACAACAAAAAATTTGCCGAATTATCGCCGAAATAGCCGGCTTTCCCCGTCGTGAGTTTGGTAAAACACCACAAAACCGCTCTGCGGCGGAATAAGCGAATAAACATCTGCACCGGCTAAACGTCCTTTTACCATGCCCGATTTATAATTTTTTAAATTAAACTTTGTTAATAATTAAACAATTATTGCATGGCATGATTTTTTGTTGTATAATGAGTGGATGATTAGATATAGCGAATAAAATGTGGATTAATCTAATGCGAATTAATTTGGTTATAAATATACTTTAGGGGGCTGTAAATTGTATAAGATATTAAAAAAAGAAGTTCTTAATCCGCAAGTAGTTCTGATAGAAGTTGACGCTCCGTTGGTTGCACGAAAAGCGGAACCCGGACAATTTATCATACTGCGTGTTGACGAATTCGGTGAAAGAGTTCCTTTTACCATAGCGGATTACGACCGTGAAAAGGGCACTATCACTATTATATACCAAATAGTCGGCAAATCAACAAAACAGCTTGCACAGCTTAACGAAGGCGATTATATCGCTGATTTTGTCGGACCGTTGGGTACGGCATCGCATCTTGATTCTTACAAAAAGGTAGCCGTTATAGGCGGCGGTTTGGGTACTGCTATTGCATATCCTCAAGCTAAAAAGCTTCATAAATTAGGTGCGTGCGTGCACTCTGTTGCAGGATTCAGAAACAAAGACCTGATAATACTGGAAGATGAACTTAAAAAGGTGTCGGACAAAACAGTAATAACCACCGATGACGGTTCAAACGGCTTGCAGGGCTTTGTTACCGACCGTCTTAAAGAGCTTATAGAAGCAGGCAACGAATACGACCTCGTTATAGCAATAGGTCCGCTGGTTATGATGCGTGCGGTATGTAATCTCACAAAAGAGTATAACATAAAAACAGTAATAAGCATGAACCCTGTTATGATAGACGGTACCGGCATGTGCGGCGGCTGCCGTATCACTGTTGGCGGAAAGACAAAATTTGCCTGTATCGACGGTCCTGATTTTGACGGCCATGAGGTAGACTTTGATTCAGCCATCGCCCGTCAAGCCATGTTTAAGGACATGGAACGTCAGTCATATGAAGAAGACTGTAATCTTTTGAAAAAGGGGGACGCATAATCATGCCTAATATGCAGCCAAATAAAACCGCTATGCCGGAACAGGATCCAAACGTACGTAACGCAAACTTCCTTGAAGTTTCCACCGGCTACACCGCTGAAATGGCAATAAACGAAGCTCAGCGTTGTCTGAACTGTAAAAACTCTCCTTGCGTTTCGGGCTGTCCGGTCAACGTAAAAATACCTGATTTCATACACCTTGTGAGCGAGGGTAAGTTTGAGGACGCATATCAAACTATAGCTCAAACAAGCTCACTCCCTGCTATATGCGGCAGAGTATGTCCGCAGGAGAGTCAGTGTGAAAAACACTGTGTAAGAGGAATAAAAGGCGAAAGCGTCGGCATAGGCAGACTTGAACGTTTTGTTGCCGACTATCACAGAGAAAACGTTAAACAGACAATCGTTAAGCCTGAAAGCAACGGACACAAAGTTGCAATCGTAGGCTCCGGTCCAGCCGGACTTGCCTGTGCGTCGGATCTTGCAAAAAAAGGCTACGACGTTACCATATACGAAGCTTTTCACGTTGCAGGCGGCGTGCTTATGTACGGTATTCCTGAATTCAGACTTCCAAAGAACATTGTTCAAACCGAAATAAACGGTCTTAAAGAAATGGGAGTTAAAATTGAAACAAACGTTGTTATAGGCAAAACCATATCGGTTGACGAGCTCATGGACGAGTTTGGTTTTGAAAGCGTGTTTATAGGCTCCGGTGCGGGCTTGCCAAGCTTTATGAATATAGACGGCGAAAATCTGAACGGCGTGTATTCCGCAAACGAATTTCTTACAAGAATAAACCTTATGAAAGCATATAAATTCCCGCAATATAACACACCTATCAAAGTGGGTAAAAATGTTGCGGTTGTAGGTGGCGGAAACGTTGCAATGGATGCCGCAAGAAGTGCAAAGCGTCTCGGTGCGGAAAATGTGTATATAGTATACCGTCGCGGCGAGGAGGAGCTTCCGGCACGTTTGGAGGAGATTCACCACGCAAAGGAAGAAGGCATCATATTTAAATTCCTGACAGCACCGACCAAAGTTGTAGGCAAAGACGGTTGGGTTACAGGTCTGGAATGTGTAAACATGGAACTGGGTGAGCCTGATAAAAGCGGCAGACGCCGTCCGGTTGCCATTGCAGGCAGCGAACACGTTATAGACATGGATACTGTCATTGTTGCAATAGGCCAAAGTCCTAACCCGCTCATTAAAAACACAACCGCCAGTCTTGACACTCAGCCTTGGGGCGGTATTATAGCAGACGAAGCAACAGGCAAAACAAGCCGTGAGGGCGTGTATGCCGGCGGCGATGCCGTTACGGGTGCGGCAACCGTTATATTGGCAATGGGTGCAGGTAAGGTTGCGGCAAAAGCTATAGACGAATATATACAAAACAAATAATCAAGCAAATAACAACCATAAAAAGGACTGTAGCAAAATGTTTTTTCCGGACGTCCGGGAGGCCGTCCCCTACGTATATTGTATGTGTATGCAATACAAATTGTAGGGTTCGGCGTCCTCGACGAACCGTTTCTCTATCATTTTGTTACAGTCCATTTGTTTTGTTATTAATCAGCTTTTTTATATTCCCTTTTTTGCGGAATTATTTATACAACTTATCAACTCGTAAGCTTTCCGGACACATCATTGGAATCATCTTACAATCCTATATTTTGAATAAATCTTCTTATAGACAATCACAAGAGCCGGAATACCCACAAGGTTTCCGAGTGCAACAATTATCCCCGCTGCCTCTATCTGCATTAAACCGACAAATGCACCAAGCCAGAACACAGCCGAAAACGCAAGCCACATGATTCCATTTGCCCTGTTATAAGCAGGTATGTCTGATATTTCATTCTCATTAACTGTACTTCCCGACCAAAACCACATTGGTTTTTTGCGTTTCCATGCAAAAATCCCAATCCCTGTAAAGCATGTGCTAACGGGAATCATAATAATCATCCATATTATTCTTTCCACATCTGAAACCTGTCTTTCTAATGTATATGCTGTGTTTCAGCATATCATAATTGCCTTGCAATTTACAAATTTTCACCGCATAATCCCACGAAAAAAACGGTATGTTTATTTATATTCCAGCTGAACAAAGTCATAAGAAATGCTTGCGTTGGTATCTGTAGTGCCTCCGTATTGAACAAGCTCTATAACGTTTTCGCCTTGCTTCAGCAAGCTCTTATCAAACGGCAACGCATTCAAAAACACCTTACCGTATGACCCTGTTCTTATTATGATTGAGTCATCTCTGTCTATAATCTTATTATCAGCGGTTCGGTCGGTAGAATAAGTGAGTTCCGATATAACGGTACCGTTAACCTTAACTCTCAGACGAGTATTACGTGAACCGCATGTTGCAACCGTCAACACAGGATCACCCGGAACATTGCCATCAATATCCCAGATTATCTGCCACGGATTGTTACGGCCTTCAAAAGCTGTAGACCTCGGCTGCGAATAGTTCCAGTCATAAACAGGGTTACTCTGACCTATCTTGAACACAACGTCGTTCGGGAAACGGTTTCTGTATTTTAAGTGTTGTTCCCAATAGTAATTCTTTTCGGCGTTATATAACCACGTCCTGTCCGCATCGCCGACACGCCATGCAAGCGTACCGTTTGAATATTGAGTAAAGTTGATTATGCCGGTATCGGTATTTTCGCCTTTGTTTACAACAACGTTTTCCTTTTCTACCTCGCCCGGATAGCCTTCCTTCCATACAGTAACACTGTACGTTCCGGCATGGACGTTATCTATACTCCACTTGCCGTCCGCACCTACACGTGTCCAATACTGATACTTGCTCTGATTCTGCTGCCACGTTCTGTATATTCCGCCTTTACCGTCCTGTACCATAGGATTACCCGTTGTGGTACCCGGTATATTAACAACAACATACGCATCTTCGGCAGATGAACCGTCGAACATACTAACCGTACCGCTTAAGCTGCCGCGGTCAAAATAGTGTTCGTCCTCCACCCACTCATACGGCCACTTTTCCTTTTCCGCAAGTTGTTTGTTTTTTGCGTCCTCCCACTTATCAAGGAAGGTGTTTCCCTTGTTGATATAAATCATCATAGGACCGTATATTTTCTTATATTCCCCTTCAGGAACATCCTTGCCCTCATATGTGAAATACTGTCCCTCATGCCAAGTTGATGTCGGATTTGTCATATCATGCTTTAAAAGCTTTGAGTATGAATCGGGAGAAGGGAATATCTGCCATAAACCCACTCTTTCATTTGCCACGCCCGATATATATGTTTCAAGGTTATACACATTGTCTTCATGTTTTGCGTCGGTCTCACCGTTTTGTTTTCGGTATACCGACTGATATATGTCTTTTTCGCCATACTCGGTATCAATCTCTGTCTTTCCTTTTCTCCAGCTTGCATTGTACTGCAGCTTATCGTGTACCGATGCATAAGAATATTTAGACGAATCTATCCTTAACATAATTCCGAAAAATACATGCTTTGTGGCAGGGCTTCCGGCTTCTTTGGATACTATAGTGTATTCATATATACCGCTTTCGCCCCTTGTCAGCCTGTAAATAAGCTCCAGAGTATATGGGAAAAGCTCTGTCGGATCCCAGTGATACACATATTCCAAATAATCGTTTGTTATTGCTCTTATACCCTGAGACCTTGCACCGTTATGTTCCGGCAAGCCCCCGTTATACGATGTGTTGCAAGTCAAAAATCCATATCCTGCCAACAGGTTATCATTCGGCATATCAGCGGTTGCAATTCTTTTCATTCCGGCAAACGATCTGGTGTCATTTTCATCAAATTCCACCTCAATATTGCCGTTATTAACTATTACCTTTTTATATTCCTGCGGAAGGTTACCGTTTGTTATCACGCTGCCGTCTACCGTTATTTTAAGAGGATCGTTTTTATTCAGATACGGCGTCAGATTTTTTTCAGCCTCTTTTTCAGGCACTCCTCCCAAATCAACTATTGCCTGATATGCTCTGAACGGAACGTATGCACTTTCATGATCCAGCATCTTTTGCAACTGAGGTATAGCTATCTGTGCGGTTTCACGACGTTTTGAGTTAAGTCCCTTTCTGCCCAGGGTGTCAATAGCTCTTAACACAACCTCAACATCGGAATCCGATAATGCGTCTATCAATGCGTATACTGTTTCTTCGCTGTCGGTCATTTCCAATACATCCTGTGCTTTGCTTGCAAGCCAACGCGTAACAGTGAACGCCTTTTCCTTAAATGCAAGTGTCCAGCTGCTTTTATCCACCAAATCTTCCCTGTCCATAAGATACAAAGCACGGATAGCGTACAAACGCACATCCTCATCTTCGTTTACATCGTTTGCAGCCACAGCAAGATCGCCTGCCGATAAAACGTTTAATCTGCCGAATACAAGTTCCATATATGTTTTTTCAAAAAAGCCTCTGCCATACTCGGTTGTGTCGGGTACAATAAATTCTGACAACACTCTTGCCGCACGGGTACGGACTTCTTTGTCGGGGTTATTTTTAAATTCATTCCATACCCCGTTAAATGCCTGCAATGCGGAAAATCCGTTAAATGCCATAACTTCAAGTGCTTCTTCGCGATAGTAATAATAGTCCTGAAGCAATGCGTCAACATACATTTTGGATATAGCACCCGCTTTTGATGAATGCATACTGTATGCAGTTTTGTTCTGACCTTTTATTTCGCAACCCAAAGCATAGAACACTATCTGTGCCGTCAAGGCTCTTGTGGTGTTTTCACCTACATGTATGTTTAATCCTCTTGAAATATATTTTTCGTTACCCACCTGTATATATCCCATAGGATAACCGTTATTTTCAGCCTCCGCCTCGTCTCTGTAACCGAGAGCGGTTACAGCCATTGCCACAGCGTCTTCCTCTTTAAGTATATCGCTTGGCGAAGGAGTGCCGCTTCCGATTCCGTTAAGCTCGGCTTCCATGTTTTCATCAAACTTAAACGCAGTTTTAAGTATGGCGATATACTGTTCTCTTGTTATTTCCTGCTCAGGCGAGAATGCATCTTTGCTTGTTCCGCTCATTATGCCCAATGCGTTTAATGTAAGTGCCGGAATCTCTGCCCAATGACCGTTGAAATGAGTACTGCCCTTCATATCGTTAAACACATGGTTTGCAATCGCTGTATTGTATACATTGACCGCAGATTTTTTGTCCGGCTGCACAGTTCCGTCAGGGTCGTACAGTTTAACGTTGCTGATTTCCAAAGACGGCGAATCGTTGTCGGTATCAAGCTTTAATTGCGATATTTCCATCTCTTTTGTTAAATTATACTGCGGTACAACATACAGCAGTGTGTCGTCGCAATACACGCCGTAACGCCTTTTATACGAATCAAATATCACCTTGACATGGTGCCATGCATTTTCGCCGTTCGGGTTTATAATTGCAACCGGCGACGTGTTCTCTTTTGAGTCTTCCATTCTTTTATATGTTGATTTAATAGCTTCGTTTTCTTCGGATTTAACGCCCAAAAACACACGTGCAACATACTCGCCGTTGCCGTACAGACTGACTACCCTGTTTTTGTCCGATGCTTCCGACTTATAGTCAAATTCCAATGTTATGTTTTTGCCCGCACGCACAGCTGTAGACAAATTAAATGTGTCATTCCTTCTGCCGCTCACGCTTATTGTTTGGTTATAATTGAAATATTCCTTATATATGCCTGTTTTATCCTGCTGTGCAACAGGCGGCAAGGTAGGTTTAGGGAAACGCAAGGGACTGGCGTATGCAGACTCATCCGGATTTATACCGCGATACAGCTTAATATTGTCAACCGCAACATAACCCACCTCTTTATCCGCTCTGAAGGTGAGATTGTTGAAATTCACAAGCTCTATCGATTTTGTGTATATCAATTCACCGTCTAAATATACGTTGCAAATTTTATTCACAGAATCAAATTCAATTCTTAAATGATACCATGTATCAGGCGTCATGGCTATATTTGAAAGTCTTGAATTTGTGCTGTCTATCAACAATTTATTGTTCTTACAAAAATACACATTTAAGATATTTGTGTTATCATGCTGAAAATACATATATTTATTTTCAGCTCTGTTAGTGTTATCCGCCTTAAAATCAAACTCAAACACATCGGTGGCAGTTGTATCGCCCGAAAATTTTCGTTTGTATATGGTTTGAAGCCCCGCACAACCCATTAACTGAATATACGAATCGTGCGTTTCATCACTTTCGACAGTCAGCGAATACGCTCCGCCGCTATGACTCCATGAATCGGTGCTGACACATGTGTCGTATATCATATATTCGCCGCTGTATTTTGATATTGCAGCACGCGGACGTCTGTACAGCACCATATTGTCAAAAGCAAGATATCCGGCTCCCTTGTCGGCACGCAGTTGTATGTAATTCACGTCTACAGCCATGGTTTTATTGATAAAATCAGCTTTGCCCTGAAATTTATTGTCTAAGTATATATCAAAACATTTATTGTCCAGATCTATTTCCAGCCTGACGTTATGCCACTCATCCGCCGTGAACGGATAAGTCTTGCCCTGATATTCTATTCTGCTGTTTTTCAAAAGCAGTCTGAAATATTCGTTGCTATTAGGACCGTTCGACAGCACAATATGCTTATTTGCACCGGCTTGGTCAACCTTAAAATCAAAATCAAATATCAGTTCACCGGCATCCATTTTACTGTATCTGCCGCTTGTTTTAAGATTGCTTTTAACCAAAGTAGGCCCGTTGTTCTCTGCGGTTACCTTAAGGTATGATGCATGAGATGCATCGCTCAGCAGTTCTACTGTTCCCTGACCGTTTGTTTTTACCCACGCATTTGTTGTTTCAAAATCCTCAATATACACTATTTCGTCTTCGGTAGGATCATAAAATCCATGCACAACGGTTATCATGCCCGACA
>CAJOGA010000061.1:7389-15858 GCA_905233855.1 uncultured Clostridia bacterium | reverse complement strand
CCCCGTTATGACCACTTCGATACCCGTCCGTATATATTCTTTTTTTGAGCCTTTAATATTATACATAATAAAACCAAAAAGGTCAATACCCAAATTCACATTATACGCTTTTTAAATAAAAAAACACCCGGACCACATGCAATCACACGACCCGGGTGATTTTTTTATCAAACCTCAACTTAAAATACCTGTGTCAATTATTTTTTTCTTTAAATTGATCAAAGCATTATATCTATGACTTAACTTGTTTTTTTCATCTTCGCCGAGCTGTGCAAACGATTGGCGATACCCGTTCGGAATGAATACGGGATCATATCCGAACCCACTTGCCCCCATTGGTTCTTTGGCAATAGTGCCTTGCACAGTCCCTTCAGATACTATCCTCTGACCATCAGGCAACACCATCGCCATGACACACACAAACCTTGCGTTTCTGTCATTTACATTTTTAAGCTCCGCCAATAATTTACCGATTCTATCGGCATCGGTTGCATTTTCTCCGGCATATCTTGCAGAATATATACCCGGTGCACCGTTCAACGCATCAACACACAGCCCCGAATCATCTGCCAAAACAGGCATATCAACCAGTTTAGCTATCTCACAAGCCTTTATTAATGCGTTTTCTTCAAAGGTAGAACCGTTTTCTTCTATATCTGCGTTTATACCCACATCTTTCAAGCTCAGAATTTCAATGTTCAAATCACTTAAAATGCTTTTTATTTCTCTTATTTTACCTTTGTTACCGCTGGCAACCAAAAGAAACATCTTTGTGTACTTTCCTCTCTTTGTTTATTCCGCTTCTATCAATGCGTAGTTGCCATCCTTACGCTTATACACCACATTTGTCTTTTCTGTTTCAGAATCCTGATACACAAAGAACTGGTGTCCAAGCAGGTTCATTTGCAATATTGCTTCTTCTACAGACATAGGCTTAAACGAAAATTTCTTTTTCCTTACAATTTTAAACTCCTCTTCGTCTTCTGCGTCGGATTCATATGCATTGCCGCTTATCATAAACTGCTCGGACAATGCGTCTTTTTTTATTTTCTTTTCAAGCCTTGTTTTGTTTTTGCGTATCTGTCTTTCTATAATATCAACTATACCGTCTATTGCAAGTGCAACGTCGTCTCCGTTTTGCTCTGCACGGTATATCATGCCTCCCGCAAAAATAGTAACCTCTATATATTGTTTTTTGTTTTCCTCTTTAATAACTATAGTCGACTCCGGTTCATCATTGAAAAACTTGTCCAACTTGCTAAGCTTATGATATATTTTGTCTCTCACCTCATCCTTAATTGTTATCTTTCTTGTTGTGATTGTGAACTTCATACCGTCAACTCCCTTGTAATATTAATATTATGAACAGCATACAAAATCATCGAATTGCCATACTGCCATAAATTCCAAACAAAAAAATTATTTGTTCTATATTAATATTATTCTACATTAAACTGTCAAAATCCTTCATAATTTCCGATATCGGTACTCAATTCATAACCGATTTTTTTCATTCTCTGTTCCAAAAGATGTCTGCTCTCGGCAGCCTCTTCACCTGTCGATATCTTGTTGTTGTAAAGCTCGTATTTACTTCTGACATTTTTAGGCGACAAATTCGGCATTACAACATTTGCCCCTGCCAAAATACCTTTTTCGCGTCCGTTTTCAGCTATAGTGCCCAATGCTGTTGTCGCAGGCAACAACACCTTCGGCAACATAAGTCTTAACAGTGCCAGCATAAACAAGGTAAGCTCTAATGAACCCGGTTTTTCGTTTGCAAACGGCGTATCCTTATGTGGTATAAAAGGCCCTATACCCACCATATGCGGCTGCAAACCGTGTATAAACAACATATCCAGTGCAAGATTTTGTGCGGTCTGATAAGGAGAACCTACCATAAATCCGCATCCCACCTGATAACCTATCTCCTTCAAGTTATACAGACACTGTTTTCTGTTTTTAAGCGACAGGCTCTCCGGATGCAATTTTGCATAATGCTCCTCCGATGCCGTTTCGTGACGCAACAAATAACGGTTGGCTCCGGCATCAAACAGTCTTTTATATGATTCATAGCTTCTTTCGCCGACCGATAATGTTATTGCACAGTCCTGATACTGTTTACGGATATCGCTCACAATATCGCAAAGCCTGTCATCGTTAAAGAAGCCGTCCTCCCCGCCCTGAAGCACGAAGGTTTTAAATCCCAGTTCATACCCCGTTTTACAACAGAATAATATCTGCTCCTTGGTCAATCTGTATCTTTCGCAACAGGCATTGCTCTTTCTTATACCGCAATAATAACAATCATTTTTGCAGTAATTGCTTATCTCAATCAAGCCCCTGGTATATATCTTATTGCCGAACATTTTACGGCTTAAAGCGGATGATTTTTGAAATAAATACTCATCTGTTTCAGCATCTCTGTTATTGATAAGATACTCAAATTCGGATTGAGCAAGAATATGCTCTTTTTCTAATTTATCTATCAGATTTTTCATAAATCTATCATTCCAATTCAAACGCACCTGTATAAAGCTGATAATATTTACCCTTTTCACTTATAAGCTGTTCATGCGTTCCACTCTCTATTATACGTCCAAAATCCAAAACCATAATAACATCAGAGTTTTGTACGGTAGACAGTCTGTGTGCAATAACAAATACGGTACGTCCGTGCATGAGTGCGTCCATACCCTTTTGAACTATCGCCTCGGTACGTGTGTCAATGCTTGACGTTGCTTCGTCAAGTATCATAACAGGCGGATCTGCAACAGCTGCCCTTGCTATTGACAGCAGCTGACGCTGTCCTTGGGAAAGACCGGCTCCGTCGCCGGACAGCACGGTGTCGTATCCTTTTGAAAGCAAGGATATAAATTCGTGTGCATTGGCAATCTTAGCCGCCGCAATACACTCTTCGTCCGTTGCGTCCAGCTTGCCGTAACGTATATTTTCCATAACCGTACCGGTAAACAGGTTGGTGTCCTGGAGCACGATTCCCAGAGAACGACGCAAATCGCTCTTTTTTATCTTATTTATGTTTATGTTGTCATAGCGTATTTTGCCGTCGTCTATATCATAAAAACGGTTGATAAGGTTGGTTATTGTTGTTTTGCCCGCACCTGTCGCACCTACAAACGCAACCTTTTCGCCCGGTGCGGCATACACGTTGACATTATGCAAAACAAGCTTATTCTCTTCATAACCGAAATCGACATCGTAAAGTCGTACATCGCCTGCTAATTTTGTGTATGTAACGGTTCCGTCGCCGTGAGGATGTTTCCATGCCCACATACCTGTTCTTTCTTCGGTCTCAACAATTTCATCATTTTCGTATTTTGCATTCACCAATGTTACGTAACCGTTGTCCTGTTCAGACTGTTCGTCCATCAGCTCAAACACTCTTTCTGCTCCGGCAAGCGCCATTACAATAGAGTTGATTTGCTGCGATACCTGATTTATAGGCATACTGAAATTCCTGCTGAGCTGCAAAAACGTTGCAATCATACCAAGAGTTAATCCGCCTATACCGTTTAACGCAAGTGCTCCGCCTAAAATGGCGATTAATACATACTGCAAGTGCCCCAAATTACCCATAATAGGCATGAGTATATTTGCGAACTTATTTGCCTCTGTTGCATTATAACAAAGCTCATCGTTACGCCTGTCAAATTCCTCTTTTGTCTTTTCTTCATGGCAAAAAACCTTAACAACCTTTTGTCCGTTTATCATTTCTTCGATATATCCGTTCAAATCACCAATGGATTTTTGCTGTTTAACAAAATATTTTCCGCTTTTGCCGCCTATTTTTTTTGCAATAAACATCATCGCCGCAACTGTGAGCAAAACAAATACTGTAAGATAGACGCTTGTTGAAAGCATTGCAACAAACACCGACACTATTGTTATTACAGACGAAAACATCTGCGGCACGCTCTGCGAAAGCATCTGACGCAAGGTGTCTATATCGTTTGTGTAATGACTCATAACATCGCCGAAGGTATGAGTGTCAAAATATTTGACAGGCAAAGTTTGCATATGTGCAAACATTTTGTCTCTTATTTCTTTAATTATGCCTTGGGATATTATTACCATCAACCAGTTGTATAAAAACGTTGCCAATATGCCTGTTAAATATATGCCGCCCATCATAAATATTGCTCTTAGCAATTTATCAAATACCGGATTTGCCTCAAGCAAAAGCGGTTCTATATAATCGTCAATCAGTGTTCTTAAAAATAACGACCCTGCAACCGAAGCAAGCGAGCTTATAACTATACACACAAGCACAATGAAAATCTGAAGCTTATAATCTTTAAAATATGAAAGCAGTCTTTTTATTGTTTTTGCATCTGTTTTTTTAGGCGGTCTTGCCGCAAATGCGGCATTTCTGTTCATTCTTCCCGTCATAGGTCTGCCGTTCATGCCAATTCTCCCCCTTTGTTTTGAGAATTATATACCTCTTTATATATAGCATTGCTTTTAATAAGCTCCTGATGAGTGCCTACAGCATCTATTCTGCCGTTATCCATAACTATTATCTTATCTGCTTCTTCAACAGAGGATATACGCTGTGCAATGATAATTTTTGTCGTGTCAGGGATTTCGGTTCTTAACGCAGTTTTTATCAAAGCGTCGGTTTTGGTATCAACCGCACTGGTGGAGTCGTCCAAAATCAATATTTTCGGTTTCTTCAAAAGTGCACGTGCAATACAAAGTCTCTGCTTTTGTCCGCCCGATACATTAGTTCCGCCTTGTTCTATGTATGTATCATACCCGTCAGGAAAACTGTTTACAAATTCGTCTGCCTGTGCCAATCTGCACACACGCACAATCTCTTCGTCTGTTGCGTTTTCGTTGCCCCATCGCAGGTTTTCTTTTATAGTTCCCGAAAACAGCACATTCTTCTGCAACACCATTGCAACATTATCACGCAAAGTTTTTATATCGTAATCACGCACATCTTTGCCGCCTACCCTAACGCTTCCGCTCATAACGTCATACAAACGCGGTATAAGCTGTACAAAGCTTGTTTTGGAGCTTCCCGTTCCGCCTATGATACCAACTGTCTCGCCGGATTTTATTTCTATATTGACATTTTTCAAACAACATTTATTTTCATCGTTTACATAGCTGAAGTTGACATTATCGAACACAATACTGCCGTCGCTGATTTCAAACTCAGGGTTAGGGCTGTTATGTATGGTTGATTCCTCGGTTAACACTTCGCATATTCTTTCAGCCGATGCACGCGACATGGTTATCATAACAAAAATCATAGACACCATCATCAGGCTTGAGAGTATCTGCATGGTATAAGTCATAAGACTCATAAGCTGACCTGTTGTCATCTCGCTGCCGACTATAAGCCTTGCCCCGAACCACGATATCAGCAGCATACAAATATACATACACAGCTGCATAAGCGGCATTGTGCCTGCCAAAAGCTTTTCTGCCTTTGAAACGTCTTTATATATTGTTTCCGAAATGTTTCTGAATTTCTTTTCCTCGTGGTCTTCACGCACAAACGATTTGACAACACGTATGCCACGCAGGTTCTCCTGAACTATCATGTTCATTTTGTCGTATGTTTTGAACACCCTTTCAAATATAGGGAAAGCGTGCTTCATTATAAACAAAAGACCAACCAACAAAATCGGTATTGTGGCAAGAAACACCAGCGACAGCTTTTTATTTATGCCAAAAGCCATAACCAATGCAAACACCGCCATGATAGGTGCTCTTACCGCAATTCGTATTACCATTTGGTAGGCGTTTTGTATGTTGGTTACGTCGGTTGTGAGTCTTGTAACGATACTTGAGGCTGAAAATTTGTCAATATTTGCAAAGGAAAAATTCTGCACGTTATAGAACATATCATGGCGTACATTCTTTGCAAATCCGGCAGAGGCAATTGAGGCATATCTGCCCGACAACGTACCGAATGCCAGCGATATTATGCAGGATACGACAAGCGCAAAGCCCATTTTAAGAATATAGTTCATATTGCCTTCATCAATACCGAAGTCTATTAAATTTGCCATCAGCAGAGGTATTACAACCTCCATCACAACCTCCATAATAATAAACAGAGGCGTTAAAACTGTTGGCAGCTTATATTCTCTTATACATTTCATTAATTGTTTTATCATATATTGTTCTCCGTTTCATCAATACTTTCTATATTGTTTTTCATCTTTTCCAATGTTGAAAAGAAGGTTTCCATTTCTTCGTCCGTTATGCCGGATGTCAACTGCTTTTCAACATCGGCAATTGTTTTTGTAAAGCCTGTGTGAATGTCTTTCGCTTTTTGCGTTAAGATTAGTTTTTTCAGCCTTCCGTCTTGCTTAGACGGCTCACGCTTAACAAGACCGTGCTTCTCCATAAGCTGAAGTATAGCTGTCATTGTTGAACGTCTGACCGAAAACTTTTCTTCCAGATCCTTTTGAAACACATTCTCGCCCTCGTGCTCATACAAATATCCTATCACCCAGCCGTGCATTCCCGTTACGGGTTCTGCTCCGTCAGAACTGCACACCTTCCGCCGTATCAGGTTGGACAAGGTTCGTATTTCAAACCCCACCGTTCTTTTATTTTCCATAACTCACTCTCCGTAAAACAGATATGTTTTTTGTATCCATCAAAAAGTTAGCCTGCTAACATTATATATTTTTTGGCTTTTAATGTCAATAGATACATATATGTCAATATGCATACAATTTAACGTCGATACAACCTGTTTTTCGACATCTTGTTGCGACATATTATTCCCCCGTGCGGATATATAATAGTGTCGGGTGATTGATATGGTCGTTTATGTAGATGCGTTGTTTTTGGTGAATTTTATTATAAATTATGTGCTATTATACATCAATATGAAAATTTTAAAAGTTAAAACGTCAAAAGCAAGAATACTTTGCGGCGGCGTTATAGGTGCAATATACGCGGTATTCATGTATTATCCATCGCTTAATGTGCTGTATTGTCTGACGGCAAAAATCGTGTTTTCGCTTGTTATGGCAGCAGTGTCGTACAAGAGCAAAAGTGTCAAACAGCTTATAAAACAAACTTTAAGCTTTTACGGCGTCAATTTTGTGTTCGGCGGATGTATGTTTGCCATTATATTTTTAACAAATTCCGGTGCGAACACGCTTATTAAAAACGGAGTATATTATTTTAACATATCCGCAAAAACGCTTGTGTTAAGTGCTTTGACGGCTTTTGTTATCGTAAAAACAATTTGGAAAGCACAAGAGTATAAAAGCCTTCAGTCAAAAGAACTGTCGGATATGTATATAACCTTTGGCGGAAAAACCGTCAAGGCAACCGCTTTTTCGGACACAGGCAATTCTTTGAAAGACCCTCTGACAAACAATTCAGTTGCCGTTGTGGAATACAACGCATTAAAAGATTTATTTGACAAAAGCTTTCTTGACACGATAACAGGCAAAAATTTTGACGTATCTAATCTTTACACTCTTGCCGACAGCCGTCTTGTATCAAAGCTTAAAATAATACCCTACAAAGCTTTGGGCGGCAAAGGTCTGATGATAGCCTTCAAGCCGGACGAAATACGCATAAGCAAGGGCGGACATTTACGAAAAATCGACAACGTGTTAATAGGTATTTCAACGCAAAAAATATCGGGTTCAAAAGAATATAACGCACTTTTGAACCCGGAAATATATGTATAAAGAAACGTTTAATAATCGGACGCAGGCTGCACGGTTATATTATTGCCGTCGGATACAGCAATTATTGTGCCCGATTCATCCGTCCTATATATTTCAACGCCTGCCTTATTCAAGGTTGTAACAGTGGCTTTTGACGGATGACCGTAATCATTGTCCTTCCCTACAGATATTACGGCATATTTTGGTGAAACGGCTTTGATAAACTTAGCAGATGACGATGTTTTGGAACCGTGATGTCCTATCTTTATCAAATCTGCTTTTACGTTGTCGTTTAAAATTTGGTTTTCAACCTCTGTTTCCGCATCCGCCATGAATAAAAAGGCGTTGTTTTTATATGTCAGCTTTACCACCGCACTGTAATTATTCAAGCTTTCATATTCCGCACTCACAGGTGAAAGAATGTCTATGCATAAACCGTCTGTTTTTAATACATTTACGCCGGCTTTAGCTGTCGATACGGTCAACCCCTTAGCCTTTGCGGCTTTTAAAACATCTTCAAATGTTTTGGTATTATGCGACACCTTAGGCATATAAAACTTTCCTATATCAAATGCATATATAACGTCATCCAACCCGCCTATGTGGTCTTCGTGCGGATGTGTGCCGAACAAATAGTCTATCTTTGAAACGTTGACCGACTTCAAATACGATACCACCTTGTCGCCACTGTCGTTCTTGCCGGCATCGATAAGCATATTTTTCCCGTCGGGCAACTGAATAAGCGTAGAATCCGCCTGACCGACATCAATAAAATGTATTTTTAAATTACCGTCGGATA
>CAJOGA010000061.1:0-7340 GCA_905233855.1 uncultured Clostridia bacterium | reverse complement strand
TATGTAGTGAATATTGCCGCCAGAACTACGACGCATATCAAAAGTATACTTGAATTATATTTTTTCTTTTTCACATTATCACCTGCAGCTAATTAATTTTTTTCATATTGGCAAATATAGCCATAAGATTCTTTTTGCCCGCCTGTTCAAATTCAACCTCAAGCTTCATATCATTACCTATCGGCATAGCAGATACTATGACGCCCCTGCCGAATTTTTTGTGTTCCACAACATCACCCTTCTTATAATCGAGTTTAGGCATTGCGGCTGCCGATTTCATCTTTGATATAAACGATGAAACTTCGCCGGTAAAACCGCCGGCGGTTTTGGCAGTGTTGTCAAAGCTGATTTGCTTTATTTTATTTTTTGCCTTTGCAAAGGTTTTGGTTATATTATCTATATAAGCTGTGTCTATCTCATCCAAAAACCTTGACGGTATGGTATAACTGCTTGTGCCAAAGGAATTTCTGAAAGACGCATTTGTGATATACAGCCTTTTCTTCGCCCTTGTTATTGCAACATAACACAAACGGCGTTCCTCCTCTATGTCCTCCGGCTCTATCGAACGCATGCTCGGGAAGAGTCCCTCCTCCATACCTGTCAGGAACACAACCGGAAATTCCAAGCCCTTGGCACTATGTATCGTCATTAACACTACAACATTCTGCTCGTCATCATAGCTGTCTATATCTGACATAAGCGATAAATTTTCCAGAAATTCCGACAAGGACGGTTCTTCGGCATTCTTTTCATATTCGCCGGCAACAGATAAAAATTCGTTTAAATTGTCTATCCTGCTTTTTGCATCAGCGGTATTCTCTGCTTCCAAAGCCGTCAGATATCCGCTTTCATGCAGTATTTTGTCTGTTAAAATTACAATACTGTTTCCGCTTGTGTATTTTTGCATTTCGGTTATAAATTCCGCAAACAGCAAAAGCTTCACCGCCGCACGCGATATATCGTCATATTGCGATGCGTTTTTTATAACCTCAAACATAGAAATGCCGTTCTCATTCGCTATAGTCTCAACCTTTTCCAGTGTTGTGTTGCCTATGCCGCGTTTTGGCTCGTTGATTATACGTTTAAGGCTTATTGCGTCCGACGGGTTATTCACAACCCTTAAATATGCAATTATATCCTTTATCTCTTTACGGTCATAAAAACGCAAACCGGCAAGAATTTTATACGGTATGCCGTTTTTTATAAGCATTTCTTCTATAACACGCGACTGTGCATTTGTTCTGTAAAGCACTGCACAATCCTTATAGTCCATGCCTTCGCTGCGTAAATGCTCTATCCTGTCGCAGATAAATAACGCTTCGGCACTCTCGTTATCACATGTTAATACGGTTATCTTTTCTCCGTCCGGTTGATTTGTCCAAAGATTTTTACCCTTTCTGCCTTTGTTATTTGAAATGACGCTGTTTGCGGCATTTAATATATTTGCCGTAGACCTATAGTTTTGTTCAAGCTTTATGGTAAGTGCATTTTCAAATTCCTGTTCAAAATTCAATATGTTGTTTATATTTGCTCCGCGGAATTTGTATATGCTCTGGTCGTCGTCGCCAACAACGCATAAATTCTTGTGTTTTTGCGATAATAAGCTTATGAGCATATATTGTGAATTGTTAGTGTCCTGATATTCGTCAACAAGAATATATTTAAACCTGTTCTGATATATGTTAAGCACTTGAGGATGCTCGCTGAACAGCTTTATGGTATTCATTATTATATCGTCAAAATCCATTGCGTTGGACGTTTTCAAACGTTTTTGATACAAGTCGTATATTCTTGCTATAATGCTCTTTCTATAGTCGTTTTCATAAAGACCTGCATAAGTTACGGGATCCATCATATCGTTTTTGGCGTTGCTTATCTCGCCCAGCACCGATTTAGGTTTAAAATTCCCCTCGCTTATGTTCATATCCTTCATGCAGTCTTTTATAAGATGCAGAGAATCCTGAGTGTCGTATATAACAAAATCCGAAGAATAACCGAGCAAATCTATATGTCGGTGCAGAATTTTAATGCACGCAGAGTGGAAGGTGCAAATCCACATATCCTTTGCACAATCCTCTCCCAACAGCAGCGACACACGCTCACGCATCTCACGTGCCGCCTTGTTTGTGAAGGTTATTGCCAATATATTGTATCCGCTTGTGTTTGTTGTTTCCAAAATATATGCAATTCTGTTCACCAAAACGGTGGTTTTTCCGCTCCCCGCTCCGGCAAGAATCAAAAGCGGTCCGTTCACCGACGTTACCGCCTGCTTTTGTTTATCGTTAAGTTTTGCCAACAATTCATCCATATCTTTTTATCTGCCTTTCTTTTTTCGTATTTATTATTCTATCACAAAAGCGATACATTTTAAAGCATTTTAAAAAAATATTTCACGGTATAACAAACTGCCGTTGTGCTAATTTTAATATTGCGTCAAAAATCAATCTTAATATATTGCATTTTAAAATTTGGGGAGTGTGAGCTTTTTTGCGTAAATTCAAAAAAAAATTAACCTTCGCTCATGTCTGCAACGTTAGTATTTGCTGTTTAACTGTTTTTATTACAGCACTGAATGTGTCGTTGGGTGCTGTATCCGTTTGCATACCCGACAGTATTAATCTGCACCCGGGCGAATATACGTCTGACACACTGCTTTCTCTGTCTGCAATAAAACAGTCCTCCGCTGTTACAAGTGCCGATGTTTCATACGGCGATGCAATGTTTTCCGAACCGGGACAATATTTTGGCACAATTCAATTATTGGGACGTATTCCTTTAAAAAACGTATCGGTCAATGTTTTGCCCAAGATAAGCGTCATACCCGGCGGCAACACCATAGGTATAAAAATGTTTACCGACGGTATTTTGACTGTAGGAATATCGTACGTAATCGACAAAAACGGCGTCAAACACACTCCGGCAAAGGATGCCGGACTTAAAGAGGGCGACAGAATCATAGCAATCAACAATGTTCCGCTATCCACCACAGAACAAATGGGACAGCTTATCAACTCCGAAACTGTAAACCTTGAAATCAGGCGTGAAGACGAAACGCTGAATCTGGAAATAAAGGCGGTTAAAAGCGGTGAGGACAATGAATACAAGATAGGTGCATGGATACGCGACAGCAGTGCCGGTGTGGGAACCGTTACCTTCTATGATCCCGAAAACGGCCGCTATGCCGCTTTGGGTCATGCAATCAAGGACATTGACACCGACACCGTGTTACAGGTTGCAAACGGCAGTATCATCGACTGCAATATCGAGTCTGTGAAAAAGGGAGAAAAAGGTACGCCCGGTGAGCTGAGAGGCGTTTTCGGCAGCACAACGATAGGCAGCATCGTTAAAAACTGCGAACTTGGCATATACGGCGAATTAAGAGATTTGTCGTGTATACAAGGCTGTGAGCCTATGGAAATAATGCCAAAACACGAAGTTAAAACCGGTGCGGCACAAATCTTGTCAAACGCTGTCGGCAACAAAATTGAATCCTACAATATAGAAATACAGAAGGTATCCCCTTTTTCCTCGAACAAGGGTATGATAATAAAAATAACCGACCCGGCTTTGCTTGAAAAAACAGGCGGTATCGTTCAGGGAATGAGCGGTTCGCCTATCATACAGGACGGCAAACTGGTTGGTGCGGTTACTCATGTGTTTGTAAACGATCCAACGCGTGGGTACGGCGTATTCATAGAAAACATGCTTACAGAAACCGATACAATTCAATAATGTCTGCTAATCAGACGGTTTTTGAAATCATAAAGCTACGGGTTGCTCTGCTTGCTTTGACTCTGCAATAACCCGCAGCTTTATAAGCTTACATATTCGCAGGTTTATTGCATACAGACAAAAAACAAACGCCCTAAAAAACAACTTTTTTGTCAAAATTTATGTTGAAATAACGCATATATTGGTATATAATTAAGTTGATTTTAATATTGATTATGAAAGGAATGCTTAATTCTATGGCAAATCAATCTGAAGAAAAAATGAAAGCCCTGCAAGAGGCTATTTCCGGAATAGAAAAAACCTTCGGTTCCGGTAGCGTTATGAGACTCGGTGCCAACAGCACTCTGAATGTTGAAGCTATTCCCACCGGATCGTTGACATTAGATATGGCCTTGGGAATTGGCGGCGTTCCTAAAGGCAGAATTATAGAAATATACGGTCCTGAATCCTCGGGTAAAACAACTGTTGCGTTGCACGTAATAGCCGAATCGCAAAAGCTGGGCGGCACAGCCGCATTTATCGACGCTGAACATGCGTTGGATCCCGAATATGCTCAAAACCTGGGTGTGGATATAGATGATTTGTTGGTTTCTCAACCCGACAGCGGTGAGCAAGCTCTTGAAATAACCGAGGCACTTGTAAGGAGCGGTGCCATTGACGTTATCGTAGTTGACTCTGTTGCGGCACTTGTGCCTAAAGCAGAGATTGAAGGCGTTATGGGCGACTCACACGTCGGTTTGCAGGCAAGACTTATGTCGCAGGCTTTAAGAAAACTGGCAAGCGTTGTGAATAAATCAAAAACCGTTATCATATTTATAAACCAATTACGCGAAAAGATAGGTGTAATGTACGGTAATCCGGAAACAACCACAGGCGGCCGTGCGTTAAAATTCTATGCGTCTGTACGTATGGAGGTCAGAAAAAGCGACGTTATCAAAAATGGCACAGAAATTATAGGCAATAAAACACGCGTTAAAATTGTTAAAAACAAAATTGCACCGCCTTTTAAAGAAGCTGAATTTGACATAATGTACGGTAAAGGCATATCCAAAGTAGGTAATATACTTGATATGGCAGTACGGTTCGGTGTTATACAACAAAGCGGGGCATGGTTTTCGTATGAAGGAGAAAAACTTGGTCAAGGCAGAGACAATGTGAGAATATTTATGGAGCAAAATCAAGATTTTACTCAACAAATAGAGGCGATTGTCCGCGAAAAAATAGCTAACAAAGAGCCTTTAGCGGACACAGACAAAAAAAACAAGAGGTAAACTAACGTTTTTTGCTTTTTTTGCTAAATTTATTGTAAATATGTATTGACTAGTCGTGATATTTTTAGTATTCTATTATTATTCTATTATTTTAAAATAATTTTTATTTTAGCTGACAGTATCAGTATGAAATAATATTTATTTAGAGGAGCGCTTTAATATGTTTTCTAGAGAAGTAATGGTACAAAATCAGGTTGGATTACACGCAAGACCTGCAACATTTTTTATCCAAAAAGCCAACAAATATAAATCAAGCATTTGGATTGAAAACGAAGAAAGAAAAGTTAACGCTAAAAGTTTGTTGGGCGTTTTGTCTCTTGGTATAACAAAAGGCACAACTATAAGCATTTTGGCTGACGGCCCGGACGAACAGGAAGCTGTAGATGCTTTAATAAATTTAATAAACTCTAATTTTGCAGAGTAATTGCATTTTGCTCTACGCAATTTTATCAAAGTATTTACTCTGTGTATAGATCGTGCTGTATTGGTGTAAAATTTTATTGCAATCAATTTTGCTAAAATTGGTTCACTTATAAAATTACAGAAAGGATTGATTTTTAATGAGTAATTTAAAAGGAACAAAAACAGAAGCAAATCTTATGGCTGCTTTCGCCGGTGAATCACAGGCAAGAAACAAGTATACTTATTATGCTTCAAAGGCAAAAAAAGAAGGCTACGAACAAATTGCAAATTTGTTTTTGGAAACAGCAAATAACGAGAAGGAGCATGCTAAAATATGGTTCAAGCTCTTGCACGACGGTATGCCTGATACTATAGCAAATCTTAAAGATGCTGCTGCAGGCGAAAATTTTGAATGGACAGATATGTATGCAAAATTTGCACAGGAAGCAAGAGAAGAAGGCTTTACAAGAATTGCCTATCTTTTTGAGGCTGTAGGCAAAATCGAAAAAGAACATGAAGAAAGATATTTAAAGCTTTTGGAAAATGTTGAAAACGGTTTGGTATTTTCAAAAGACGGCGACACAATCTGGCAATGTGCAAACTGCGGTCATATACACATTGGCAAACAAGCTCCGGCTGTATGTCCTGTTTGTGAGCATCCGCAAGCATATTTTCAGGTTCTTGCCAAAAACTACTAAAATCTTGTCAAAGCAAATAATATTACGGGACTGTGGCAATTCTGCTGTAGTCCCTGTTTTTTTAATATTTCTCGGGCACATCTCCTAAGATACACAAAAATATATCTTAGGATTTAATGCCCGGTATATATAAACAAGACCAAACCGTTTACACGATTTATCTTGGAATAATATATGATATGAAATCAGACAAAAAATGTGAACAGACAATAAAGGTGATTATTTATGTTAAATGCTGTTTTAGATTTAAATGCCCCTGCGTGCGTTTTTGATTTTTTACTCAGCCGTAATGTTAATATTATAAAAACCATTCAGCACCGTCATCTTGACAATGCTGTGTCTTCGCACCCGGACATGCTTTTGCATCAGATAAACGAAAAAACATTTGTCTGCGAGCCGTCGTGTTATGCGTATTTCAGACAACAATTTGACAGTAAAATAAATTTGATACAAGGCTCGACGCATTTACAGTTAAAATATCCACACAATATTGCATATAATATAGCAAGAGTATCTGACATAGCGTTTGGCAAACTTGATTATGCGGACAACACCATAACCGAATATTATAAAAACAACGGCATAAAACTTATCAACGTTAACCAAGGGTACGCAAAATGCAACACTTGCATAGTTTCCGACAATGCGATAATCACCTCCGATCCGTCTATAGCACGTGCATTATGCAACTGCCTTGATGTTTTACACATAGCAGAAGGACACATAGCTTTAAAGCCGTATGATCACGGATTTATAGGCGGTGCTACAGGATTGATAAGTAAAACCGAATTATTGATAAGCGGCAGTTTAAAACATCATCCGTCTGTTAAAACTATCTATGACTTCTTAAACAAGCACAACGTTACACCGATTGAAGCTTCGGAAGACATACCGGCAGATATTGGCTCTGTTTTATTTTTTAATACCGATTAATATTAATACCTCCCACCCACTTTTAAGCATCATAAAAAACAGGCATTTGTAAACAAAGTGGATTTGCGCAAAACCTTCAGTCTATACAATACAATTTATGATTTTATTTGCAAAAAACAAAAATACACCCCGAAAGCGTAATGCCCTCGGGGTGTATAACTTTATTTCAGCTAATCTTTTTAATAAATTATTCTTTGTTAGCTGATAATCCTTCAGGATCGTCAACTCTTACTACCAAATTAACTTCTCTGTTGCTGGTAGCATCGTAACCGATAAGTGCATATCTATAACGACCGCCGTTAGC
>CAJOGA010000060.1 GCA_905233855.1 uncultured Clostridia bacterium | reverse complement strand
AAAAAATCCGTTTTGGCAAATTGTCAAAGCGGATTTTTAATAACATATTCAACTATCTGACTGTTCCTTCGACAACATCCGGCGGTACAACAGGTCCTGCCGTAGTTTTCGGCGTTGACGGAGTTACTTTAGGCACTGTTGTTCTTGAGGTTGTTGCGGCAGGCGGTTCTTTTGTAGGCTCCGGAGATGGGTCGGGAGTTGTTCTGACAATGCTTTCCGGCGGCTCAATGTCCGTTTCGTCAGGCGGCAAGCTTTTTTTTAGCAGCTTAAGATCGTCAAGCTCTCTTTGCAACGCGGATATTTGCGCGTCTTTTTCCGCAATCTGCATCTGCAGTTCATTAACTTTGCCTACACTTTCCTCAACAGCCTGCTTTAAACTGTTTCTGTATACAGGCGAATATGACGCTATTCCCCATACAATTAACGACAAAACAGCAACACAAGCCACAACTGTCCAAATAACCTTACTACGCTGTCTGCGTTGTTCTTTTTTTATGCTTGAATACAGTCCTCCGCTCATAAAATATTCACCGTCTTTCTCCCTGTTTTAATCACATTTTACCACATCGTTTGCGGAAAATAAATAGATAAATTTATCTTTAACCTTTTTGTCCGTCATTTTTTCAAGTGCCATAGCATAATAATCAAGCTGGTCTTTGTATCTTGCAAGAATTACATTTTTATCTTTCACCCTGTCGGTTTTATAATCAATAAGCACAATGCCGTCCTCTTCGTAAAACCAGCAGTCTATAATGCCCTGTACCAGTACCGTTTCGCTATTATCATGCCCCTGTTTTTCTTTTTTATACACAATATTTGCCGGCACGGCAATTTCAAATGCCGTTTCACGGAACACCTTTTCCGACGCCGTCATGCGTCTGCCCGGCTCCGAATCAAAAAACGCTTCTATGGCGGCGACATTTACCGCTCCTGCCTGCACAGATGTTAAAACACCGTTTTCAACCATAGCATCAAACTGTTCACGCACGCTCTTTTGCATCGACAAATCCAGCTTCTGCATAACAAAATGCGTTATTGTGCCGGCTTGTGCCGGGGTGATTTTTTCTGCCTGCATAAACTCAGGCATAGGTACAAGCGGCGGCAATTCTTCATCTTCCTCCGCCACATAATTAAGCCTTTTTATTTCGCTTACCGACACTTTATCCTTTATTCCGGCATTATCATTGTATGGATATTTGTATTCCAAAACAGTTTTTATTTTGTCAAAATCAACAGAGGAAGACGCGGTTTCCCTTGTTTCGTATGCCGTCTGCTCAAATTTAACATCATCGGGAGTATATATAACCGTTTTCCAAAGTCCGCCGTGCAAAGTATGACCGCATCCGCACACAACTCCGTTATTCAACGCAACCGGCGCTATCCAGTCGATATACGACGACGTACGGCTCAGCTCGTACAGCGATATTACCGACTCATGCATTTTGCTTTTCCATGCGTTCAGCTTTTTATCCGCATTTTTAACATTAGCGGTTATTATCAGCTTTTCACGTGCACGCGTCAGTGCCACATACAGTATACGCATCTCCTCGGACAAAGATTCATAATAGTTTTTCTCTCGTATTGCCGTTTTTGATACGGACGGATACGACACGTTATACTCATCGTCATGCACATCACAGCCTATACCGAGACTGCTGTCGATAACAAGAGGCGTGCTTAACTCCTGCATATTAAAGCGTTTTGCCGTTGTGCTTACAAACACGACCGGCTTTTCCAGACCTTTGCTTTTATGTATACTCATTATCTGCACAACATTGTGGCTTTCGTTTATCATTTTAGCTGAACTCATGTCTTTTGAGGTATCGTTTACGTGCTGCATAAAATTGATAAAAGCAAACAACCCCCTTGCTCCGCCGCTTTCAAATGCCCTTGCACGTTCAAACAGCAAACGCAGATTAGCCTGTCTTCCGACGCCTCCGCTCATGGTTGCCGCCATAGCGTAGTATCCCGTTTCGTTATACAGTTTCCAAATCATCTCATGACACGGCATAAATTTGGCATAATCACGCCACGCGTTCAGCTTATTCAAAAAGCGTCTGCACTTTAATAAAAGCCTTACTCTGTCATTGACCTTGACTTTATAAATACTGCCGTTTTTAATAAATTTTTTATCACTTGTCTTCATGCCGTCCATAAATGCATATTGACGCACGGCTGTGTATATGTCGCATTTTCTGTCCGCAAGACGTATACGTGCAATTTCGTCATCGGTAAACTCTGCAATAACCGAACGCATAACGCCAAGCAACGCAATGTCGTTTTTTGGATTGTCTATAATGCTTAAAAGTGCAAGCATGGTTTTGATTTCAGTTTGCATAAAATAGTCTGACGTATCGGCAAAGGTGTCTATGCCTTGTGCGTTTAATACATCGGAAAATACTGCGGCACGGTTTTTTGTTGAACGCATTAAAATCAAAATGTCTTTAAACTCTATAGGCCGATACTGATTTGCATTTTTATCAAACACCGTAAAGCCGTCGGCAATAAGCTGCTTTATCCTTTTGGCAACCATCATTGCCTCCATCTCGGTTGCGGATATATCTTCCTCATCGTCTTGCTGTGTTGTGTCAAAGACATCTTCATCTCTCTGCTCACGCTCTGTTTGAATAATGTTTATCTCGGCACATTCAGCCTGCCGCTCCTGCGGAGGATAGTATGCCGATGCGTTCAGCTTTTGGCTGTAATCGTATTCCACTCCGCCAAGCTTTTCGCTCATTATAATGTCAAACAAACTGTTTACCGCATCAACAACCTGCTCTCTGCTTCTGAAATTGTTTGAAAGGGTTATTTTTCTGTTTATACCCTCTCCGTCTTCGGGATAGGCTTCCTTCTTTGCCTTGAACAGCTGTAGGTCGGTGTGTCTGAAACGGTATATGCTCTGCTTTATATCCCCCACAACAAACATATTATGTCCGTTTGATATAAGCGTAAAGATAGTGTCCTGAAGTTGGTTGGAATCCTGATATTCATCTATCAGTATTTCGTTAAAACGTTCACGCATCGCAAGTGCCGTTTCGGTAGGCTCAATGCCGTCGGCTGTCTCTTTAGCCAAAAGCGAAAGACACAAATGCTCTATATCGTTAAAATCCAGCAGGGACTTTTCGGCTTTGCGTTTTGTGAAATATTCTTCAAATTTTTGCACCAGCTCCACAAGCATACGTATATGCGGACTCATTTTTATTATGTCGGATTTTAACTTATCAAGCTCCGAACAAAAGACGTTTTCCTTCAGGTTGGCAATTCTTTCTTTAACCTCGCCGCGTGTCTTCTGCACAAATTCTTTAATGCCCCCGTCGGCGTTTTTTACTATTGAAAGATTTGCAAAGCCTGTTCCGTCAAGCGTTTGTTTTATGGTGTCCCAGTCTTTTTCCATGCTTGACTGAAGATATTTAACCGTTTGCAAATCGTTTTTTAAGTTTATCAGATACTTTTCGTGCTTTTCGTCGCCTTCAAGCTCACCGATTGCACGCTTAAGCGTTATAACGCAATCATCCACCGCAACTTTGGCACTGTCTGTTATGGTTTTTATCCATATGCTGTTTTCAAAATCATCGCACGAAAACATCTCAAGCTTTTCACGCAGCCACCGGTTACCGAAAGCAAGACTGGTTACATAACGGTATATATCCAGCACTGTTTGCTTTAAATCATCATCGTAATAACCGCTTGAAAACGCACTGCAAAAGCTTAAAAATCCGCTGTTGTCTTCAAGCTCATACATATCGTCAAACAATGCGTCCACAGCGTCCTGCTTTATTATCTCAATTTCAGTATCGTCGCCTATTTTAAATGCCGGATCGATATCCAGAAGATGAAAGTTGTTGCGTATAACGGTAAGACAAAAAGCGTCTATGGTGGTTATCTGTGCTTTGTTCAGCAGCACTGCCTGACGCCGTAAGTTTTGGTTAAGCGGATCGTCTTTCAGCCTTTGCGTTATAGCATGACCTATACGCTCGCTCATCTCATTTGCCGCGGCACGGGTGAAGGTTACTATCAGCAAAGAGTCAATATCGGTCGGATTGGTTTTGTCGGTTATCTTGCGTATTATCCTTTCCACCAGAACGGCGGTCTTACCGCTGCCTGCCGCCGCATCAACAAGTATATTGCATCCTTCGGCATTTATAGCTTCGGCTTGTTTTGCTGTCCATTCGGTTGCCATATTAGCCCTCCTCTCTGCCGTATATTTCATTCAATATTTGTGTTACATCGTCCTTCTTTAAACTTTTCAGTCTGCGGAATCCGAATCCTCTGCACCCATCCTCAAACATACACACACTGCTGTATCTGCAATAATCGCACGGCGTTTTGTTGCCCTGTTTTATAGGGTTTATGTCTATTTCGCCCCTTGCGATGGCATTTGCAAGCGTTTTCACGGTGTCGGCGGTGTATCTTGTTAACGAGTTAAATGTTTCAGCGTCCGCAACCGAGCTTGCCGCAGTATAATTCCCGTCTTTTTTGTATGACAGAGGCAGATATGCCGACTCTCTGACGTTTTCATCCGCAAGCGATGAGTCCAGCTTTTCTATAACAGAGGTGTTATCAAGCACAAGCCCCTTCATCTTTAACGCCTTACGTATCTGAAGCAGTAAAGACGATGTTTCCGGCGGCACTTTGTATTTAAGTGCCGGACGCTTTAAGCTGTAATACAGCACCGATGCGGGCTTTGCATGCGGCAAGGTGTTGTCGTTCAACGCCGCCTCCATGTACAGCATAAGCTGTATATCGGTTCTGTTGTATATTCCCGACAGACTGAAATCCTTGCTGCCGGATTTATAATCTACAATGCTTATATACGTTTCGTTTTCGGTTTTTAAAATATCCAATCGGTCTATAATGCCTTTGATATGTGCTTTTATGTTGTTTTCAAGAGTAACGCTGTATCTGAACGGCTTTTCATAGTCGTAGGGCACAAATTCGCTCAACCGTATATTTTGCGTCATTATGTCCACACAGCAAACAACGGTATTTTCTATACGCTTAAGCAAATACATCAATTTACGCTTGTTTCTGCGTTGTGAATCTACAACTTCCGCTCTTGTTTCATCTATTATTTCACGTATTATCTGATGGGCATCGGCGTTGGTAAGACCTTTCCACGCCTGCTGCTTTTGTTCAAACGCATCTTTGCTCTGACTGTCTGCATCTTTTTCAACCCTGCGGCAAAAACGCTCCATAGCGTCATGCAATATTATGCCGATATCCGGTGCTTCAACCTTTAACACCTTACGTTCTGCGGCATTTAAGGTGTATCTTAAAAAATACATAAATTCACATTGCGAAAAGCTTTCAAGCTGTGTTGCACTGAGCAGCATATCCCGGCTATACAGCTGCGAAACGGTAGCATCACTTAATTTAAGCTTTTTATGTGTGTCGTCGTACGCTTTCTCCAACGCATCGCACCGGTGCGAAAATTCGGGTTGTGTTTTGTACCAGCTCTCTACGCTGTCCCACACTTTTGCATACGGCATTGAATCATGTTTTTTTCTGAGTGCCGCCGCCATATGGTTAAAGGTCGGCAAAGGCAGAGACACCAAAGTGTTTTGAACAGCGTCCGACTCGAACATCAGATTGCTTTCTAAAGCAATATTCGGATAAACCTGCTTTATCTGCGAAATCATATAGCACGGACGCAGGGCTTTATTTTCACTGTCCGCAACAGGATATGTTATCCAAAGCTTTTCATTTGCAAGCGACAAGGTCTTATACATCAAAAATTGTTCGTTAAACACGCCTGTTGCCGTATCGGGTGCAATATTTATGCCCATTTCACCGAGCGACAAACGTTCGGCGTCCGACAATATTCCCTCCTCCGCAGTTGCGTTTGGAAAACTGCCATAGGTTGCCCCTATTATGAAAACAGCCTTAATGTCTTTAAGCCTGCTCCTTTTTGCGTCGGTTACGGTAACAACGTCCTTTGCCGGCGGAATAACACCTATTTCATAGCCTGAAAGACCTGCCTCCAGCATCTTTTTATATTGCTCAAAGCCTGTTTTTTCATCTCCGCACACTACAACAAGCTGATTAAACAGCTCCATTAATATATTCCACACCTGACTGTATTGCTGTGCTTTTTCTTTGTTAAGCGTATTTGTCAGAAAACGTATACGCTTATCTATTGTGTCGTACAGATTTATATCCTGCAGAAATTCAAAAACCGCGGTGGTAATACCTTTAACGGTTTTATCTTTGTCTATACTGTTTTTCAACTTTACAAACGGCTCGACAACACGTTTGCGTATGGAGTTTATTTTTTCAAGGTCGTTTTGCGTCTGCTCGTCCGCTCTGCCAAAAACGCGGTTTGACGCATTCAGCCACTTTTCTTCATCAAGCCACGACACATAGCTTAATCCTGTTTTTAAAACATGATTTTCCAGTATGTCTATATCGTCGTCGCAAATAGGCGTCAATCCCGTTTTAAGATAGGAAAACACCGCATTATATCCAAAATTTGTTATTAACACGTCCATAACGGAAAACAAAAGCGTCGGTATGTTATTTGTTAAAACGGATGCTTTAAAGTCCAAAAAGTGGTTTATACCGTATGTACTGAATGTTGTTTTAAGTGCCTGTGTATAGTTTTCCACATTGCCGCACACCACCGCAATATCGCCGAAACGGTATCCGCTTTCCCTGCACAGCTTTATTATCTCTCTTGCGACAAAATCCGCCTCGGAATATATGTCCGACGCTTCAAACAGACGTATATCCTCCGTTTTTTTCTCCGAAACGTTTTTTTGTATTTGTGCAAAATTATGCTTTAAATATTCCAGCTCATCACTTATATACGGGCCTTTATTTGTTAAATACTCGCTTGTGCGTATGCCGAACAGCCTCCCAAGACGGTTATATGTATTCACACAAGGTGCAAATATACCGTCTTTCAAAAAGGAGTCGTCCATACAAAGAGTTACGGTAAGTGCTGTGGCTTTTTTATTCAAAGCACTTATAACCTCGTAGTGTTGAGGTAAAAAGTCGGAAAATTCGTCTATATACACATATGCCCCGTCAAACACATCGGTAGTCTCGATTATATGTGCCGCACGGGCAAGGTCATCATCACTGTCATAATACCCGTTTTGCATAAATTCATCATACGAACGGTAAATCATGCTGATTTCGCCTATCTTTTCCTTAAGCATCTGATCACAGTTCGATTCAGCGACTGTTTTGTCAAGCATATCAGGCGTAACCATGTACCGTTTAAACTCGGCTATAAGTCCCATAATAACCTGTGTAAACCCTGTTTTCTGCATGGACCCTGCAAACACCTTGAGCTGTTTTTTGTTTTTTTGTACGGATTTATATGCCAATATATTTTTTCCGCACGGCTTTAAATAATCACGCACAGGCATAATAACATGATTAAAGCAGGTGTTTACAATTCTTGAAAAGGTTAACACCATAACAGTTTCACCGCTTACCGAACCAAACCTGTCCACAATGCTTTTTTCAGCAATATGCGAAAACTGGTCGGGCACTATCAGCACTATCTTTTTATCTTTGTTTTTGCTGTTTAAAACACTCTGCATAAGCTCTATGCATCTTGTGCTTTTTCCGCTGCCGCTTTCTCCGTAAATGAGATCTACCATAATATCAGCTCCGTTTTATTTAATCCTTCAGCGATTCATACAACGCGTTTGTGAGCATAAATTGTATTTTTCTTTTCCAGCTCTGTGCCTCCTGAAAATATGTGAGAGAAATTTTATTTACCGGATCTATCATAAAAATACCGCCTGCCGCTCCGTCCCAGCCAAATTCACCGGCAGGTGCGTTACTTTCGCTTATTTCCGGATTTAACAATACACGCACGCCAAATCCGTAGCCATAGCCTTTTCGCGGACGTTCAAAATCGTCATAAGCTTGTCCCTCCAGATGATTTGACGCCATCAATTTAACTGTTTCCTCTTTTAAAATTCTGACTCCGTTTTTAGCCTTTCCGCCGTTTGCTATTGCGTCGGCAAGTACGGCATAATCCTCGGTTGATGAGACAAGCCCCGCTCCGCCGCTTTCGTATTCACTGCTTAAGAGAAATTCGTTTGCGAGAGGCAATCTTTCCGGGATTCCGTCGCGGTTAAATTTATACCTTGCCGCCATACGGCTTAAGCGCGTCCCGTCTTCGGGAACGCCGAAAAAAGTGTCGTTCATGTTAAGCGGCTCAAAAATATGCTTTTTCATATATTCGCCAAGCTTCATGCCCGACCATACTTCAATAAGTGCCCCAAGCACATCATGGCAAAGACTGTATCTGAAGCGTGAACCCGGCTCAAAGCCCAAAACGGTTTCAGATATTGCTCCCACTATTTCACGTGTTGACGTTTTGCCCCCGTCCACAGCTTTTTTTATGTATTCCGCCTGCAAATTATAATCAAGTCCCGCCGTCATGGTTAAAAGATGCTCGACTGTGATTTTATTTTCCGCATATCCGTCATTGACGCTTTCAATCGCTTCGCCTGCCGATGCTCCGGTTGCAATTTGGTCTGATTTATCTTTCAGTGCGTCTTTTGTGATTTTCATTTTGTCAAATTCGGGTAAAAATTTTGAAATATTGTCCGAAAGA
>CAJOGA010000059.1 GCA_905233855.1 uncultured Clostridia bacterium | reverse complement strand
TTTTACATTTAAACTCCATAACAGAACCATCTCGTCGTGTTTCTGCTACGATGTATTTTTTGGTTCACAATGAAATATATCTGCTCATCTAATGCACCGTTTGAAATCATTGTATCAAAATCAGACGTAATTTCCATCATAAAAAGACTTGTATTTAAGCCGTTTTCGGCTGATACAAGGTTTTTTTTATTCAAAATGTGTGAATAATTCAACAAAAATTCAACTCGATATTAATAATCGACTGTTTTGGATAAAATATCACGATATTTTCAAACAAGTTGCTTTTCTGATTATGCTGTGATATAATTGAAGCAGAAATTGTATAATAAGTAAATTGTGCAGGAGGAACATATGAAGGAGTTGCTCGAACGAAAAAAAGGACTTCACAGAAGAATACTCATTGTCGACGATGAATTCATTGAGCGTGAAATGCTGGGAGAAATGCTCAGTGGCTTGTACGAGATCATTTATGCCGAAAACGGTGCGGTTGCACTTAATATCACAAAGACGCAAAGAGAAAATATTTCGCTTATTATTCTTGATTTGCACATGCCGGAGCTTGATGGGGTAAGTTTGTTGAAAATTATACGGACCGACAGTGAACTTAGGCGTATTCCTGTTATTGTACTAACTTCCGAAAAGGGTTCGGAGGTGGAATGCTTGCAAATGGGAGCGGCTGATTTTATCACTAAACCGTATGATGCACCCGAAGTTGTCAGGGCAAGGGTGGCAAGGTCGATAGAGCTTGCCGAAGACAGCGTCATTATCCATGAGACGGAGAGAGATATACTGACAGGCCTTTTCAACAAGGAGTTTTTCTTTGAGTACGGAAAGAGACTTAACAAGCAAAACAATATTCCTATGGATGCTCTTGTTATAGATATAAACCATTTCCATATTGTGAATGAGCTTTACGGAAGGGCATACGGCAATATTATTCTGCAAAGGTTGGGCAACAATATACATGATTTGGTAAGGCGTACGGGAGGGCTTGCTTGCCGTAGTGAGAACGACAGCTTTTACATATATATACCGCATGATGATGAACTTGAGAAAAAGTTGCCGCAGTTTATCGAAAAAATAAGCGAAGTTTTCAGTGAACATAAAATAAGCATAAGAATCGGCATTTATTCCGATGACGGAAACGATCTTGACATAGAACGTCATTTTGACTATGCAAAGCGTGCAAGTCAAAGTATCAGAAACAAGTACACCACTTCCTTTAACTTTTACGATTCTGAGTTTCACAAAAAGGAGCTTTTTGCCGAACGACTTATAAATGAAATGGATAAAGCGCTTACGGATAAACAATTTAAAGTGTTTTATCAGCCGAAATATAACATCACCGGAGATGTTCCGAAGCTTGTCAGTGCGGAGGCGTTGATCAGATGGGATCATCCTGAGTATGGAATGATAAGTCCGGGCCTTTTTATACCGCTGTTTGAACATAACGGTCTTATCCATAAGCTTGATATGTACGTTTGGAACGAAGCTGCCGGGCAGATAAGAAAATGGCGTGAGATGTTTGGATTGACCCTGCCTGTTTCGGTGAATGTTTCAAGAGTGGATGTGTTCGATCCTACGTTGTTGGATCAACTCGACAGTATAGTTTCAAAAAATTCGGTTTCTTCGGAAGATTTGATGCTTGAAATAACCGAAACGGCATATACGGACGATTCAGACAAGTTCAATGAAATTATTTTTGGACTCCGAAATAAAGGCTTTAAGATAGAGATGGACGATTTTGGCAGCGGATATTCATCTCTCAATGTGGTTACATCTCTTGATATAGATGTTTTGAAACTTGATATGCAATTTATAAAAAATATTTGTTCCGATACAAAAAACAGCAAGCTGGTGAGTATTATGATAGACATTGCAAGACTGTTGGAAGTGCCTGTTGTTGCGGAAGGCGTTGAAACACGTGAGCAGATGCTGCTTTTGAAGGAGATTGGTTGCGATATAGTACAAGGCTACTATTTTTCAAAGCCTCTGCCGGTCGATGAATTTGAAGCATTAATCAAAAAGGAAATACAAGGAGAATAACAATGCTGACTATAGAGAAACTGAAAGAGTTCGGTGCGGATGTTGAAGATGGGCTTGTTCGTTGTATGAATAAAGAGGATTTTTACCTTAAGCTTGTAGGAAAGGCGATTGAGGATAACAGATTGACGTTACTCGGTCGACAGCTTGGTGAAAAGGATCTTAAAGGTGCTTTTGAAACGGCACATGCACTGAAAGGCATGTATTCAAACCTTTCTCTTAATCCTCTGACAAAACCGATAAGCGAGATGACAGAATTACTCAGAAACGGAACAGATACAGACTATATGCCCCTTCTTAATGAAGCAATGGTGCAGTTTGAAAAATTGTCTTCTTTGTGATGTGGTAAATATGGCGAAACAAGATTAGTTGATGGTGAATTATTCCTGCTTTTGTTTCTGAAAATAAAAAAATACTTGAGAGAAGATTTATGTTCTGAAATCATTTTTAACTTAACGGGCGGATTATACATATTGCAGAGGAGGCAGGCATTGCATGCTTGATCTCCCCCCGACAAAAAAGCTGTTCCTACAGCTATGGCCGAAAATTTATTGCGGAATTTGTAACCGGAAATGAGTTATGCTGTCTTATAATATCAGGAAAAATAAATAAAGAAAGGAAATGATATGTAATGAAAAAAACAGCACTTTTTATCGCAATTGTTATGCTGGTTTCCTTTGTGATGCCTGCGTTTGCGGCGGAGGACGATATGGCCGACGTTCTTAAAACAGTCAAGGAACGGATAGAGATTCCGGCTGAATGTACCGAGTTTGGCAGTTATACAAGTGTGTATGACGATTCGAGACATTATTCGTTTTCATGGTCAACACCTCAAAATCAAAAAGGTGTTCATGTAGCTGTAAATGATAAAAAAATTATAACCGGTTACTACACATACGGCTACAACGGCACCGAAGAAGAACGCCCGTATTACAAGAACAAAACCATTCCGCAGATAAGCAAAGAGGAGGCTCTTTCGCAAGCACAGGAGTTTTTTGCAAAGATAGATCCGCAGATATATCCGCTTTATGATTTTAACGATGCCGAAATTGATTTTTATGCTGTTTCATACCAAATTTTTGCATACAGAAAAGAAAACGGAATAAAAACAAATGACGGTGTATACATATCAGTCAACGCGGCAAGCGGCAATATTACAAGCATTAGTGTGGATTATACTTTTGTTGAATCCTTCCCTTCCACGGACAAGGCAATCGGTGCGGAAAAGGCAGAACAGATATTCAGAGGCAACGCACTTAAAAAGATATATTATGATTTTCACGACGGGGAAATGGCACAGATAGTCTGGATGCCTACCGATTTCACACAGATCGACGCCTTTTCGGGTGAGAGATTCGATTTAACGGGTAACTATAGATATGATAATGCTGCAAAAGAGCTTGCTTCTTCAAAAGGTTCAGATGATGAATATGTTGAATATTTTACCGAGCAGGAGCTTGCGGAGCTGAATACCGTTGCGGGGCTTATGAGCATCAATGAAGCGGAAGAAAAGATACGTAGCATGAGCGAGCTTGATATGGAAGGCACCAAAACAGAAAGAACATCCATTTCAAGACGTGGCGAAAGATACGTTATGGAGCTTAGTTTTGATGCTGAGGATCGCGGCGGATACGCTTTATTGGACGCTAAAACAGGTCAGCTTTTGAGTTTCTGGGGATATAACGAAAATGATGACGGCGAATGGGAATATGACGATGAGTTCGTACAAAAATATTACTCAGACTATTTGAGCCGCACAAAAGTGGTTGATAATTCTTACAGGGTAAGAGTCGAAAACGGAATAGAGTATCCTTTCAACAGCATCACATGCGATAGGGATAAAGTCAGCGGAAAGGTTAAAAACTTTTCATTGAATTTTGACGAGGCGGAAGAATTTGAAATGCCTGAAGGTATTGCAGAGGAAGCCGCAGTGTACGACGTTCTTTTTGATAAGATAAGTCCCGAACTGTTTTATACTTTTTTGTATGATGAAAAAGAAGCGCGTCTTATCTATACCATTGATTTTTCAAACATACACTTTATTGACGCACAAACCCTTAAGCTGCTTGGTTATGACGGCAAGGAACAACGGGCGTCTATACCTTCGGGCGGGTATAACTACACGGATATATCGGGACACTTTGCCGAAGACGCTATAAAGGCACTTGCAAGCATAGACGTAGGATTTGCGGATACCGAGTTCAAGCCTGACAGCATAATAACTCAGAAGGAATACACAGCACTTTTATCGCAGTGCGTTTATGACTATGTGTTCTATAGTAAAAGCGGAGCGGTGGATTTGGATGAAACATCAAAATACTTTGTGAGAGTTATGGGCGTTTCCGAAGACGAGTTTGAATCGGATAAGCCGCTCACAAGAGAGAAGGCACTTAAGCTCCTGCTTGATTCGGGTATGTCTCAGTTTTCGTATACCGCAAAAATAAAGGGAATATTCAAAACGGATTTTGCGGACGAGAGTGATATTGACGAAGAGCTTCTCGGCTATGTTGCAATAGCAAAAGGTCTTCACATAATAAACGGCAGCACCGACGGTTATTTCTATCCTAAGACAAATATAACAAGAGGCGAAGCCGCAGTTATGATTTATAATTATCTGAAATAAATTTTGTATAAAAAAGGTCGACACGAAAAGTGTCGGCCTTTTTTATACATTATGAGTTTTATTCAGACCGCGTCTTCGTCCAACGTTTCAAGAAGGAAACTGACAGGACGGAATCCGTCATTGCATGAAATCATGGCGGATTTTTTGTTTTTCATCCACCCGTTGTAAAAATCCTCCCCGCCGTGAGATAGCGCCATCACAAACGGGGAGACACTATCCCACGCACTGTCGCAGAAGCCGTCGGGCTTTTGCCACCCGTTGGCAATAAATATCTGCCCTTTCTTCATGTCGCACGCATGATAGATAGGGTTTTCGTACTGCTCGATCAGATCCTGATAACAGGCAATACGCATGACTGTGATGCGAACCTTTTTCATAGTTTACTCCTTCTTAAGATATGAGTTGTTACTTTATGAATTATAAAGTTATTTCCAGACAGTTTGTGTATTCGGTAGGAAGGTTTTGCGGCAATTTGGCGGTAAGGATTCCGAATTCCTGACTGAATTCCAGCTTGCCAAAGCCTAAAAGATCAACTTCTTTTACGTTGTCGCCTATAAAGCTTTTCAAAACAGCTACTCTGTTTTCGGGAGCTGACATCATAAACGCATAAACCTTGTTGCCCTTTGCGGTAAATCGGTAGTCGGAGCTGTTCCAAGCTTCTTTTAGCTCTTTAAAGCCGTCTATGGTAACTTTAGTATCGCCCTCGCCCGACACTCTCCACGGTCTTGTGCCGTATACGGCATCGGAGCATATACTAAACCATTTTGCCAGTTCTTCAAGAATGTATCGTGCCTCGTAGTCGATTGTGCCGTCGGGACGTTGCAGTATGTTAAGCAGCATTGAGCCGTTTTTGGATATAATGTCAACCAGCATTTCTATTATATGTCCCGGTTTCTTATAAGGCGATCTGACATCATAGAACCAGTTTCCTATACATGTATCGGTCTGCCACGGATGCGGGAAAACATCAGGAAGCTGACTTTTTTCTATATCAAGCACGCCTATACTGTACACCTCTTCGCGTCGGTCCTTTTGATTGTATACGGCTCTGTTCTCACCGTATTTTTCAATGGATGTGTTGTACAGATATGCTACAGCCTCCAAGCCGACTCTATAGGCGTCGTCGCCGGGAATGTTGATATCAGGCTCATGCATAGAACCGAACGGCAATGCACCGTCGGAGTAAAGCAGGTCGGGCTTATATAAATCTATAACTTCCTTCATAACCTTAAGCCAATAGTCGTGGAACTTTTTGTTTGTGGTGTACCAAGGTCTGTGAGATGTATTCTGATCCTCTGTTACATGCTCGTAGTTGTCCAGATAAAAATCTCTGTATTCAGGGTCGTTTCCGTCATAAGGAACATCTTTGTATTTGCCGTATGTATCATGGTGTTTATTTGTTCTCCACCATGAGAATGTAGCACCGAGATGCTCTGTCAAACCAAACGGCATACCGTATTTATCAGCCGCAGCCTTCCACATGCCGCATATGTCCTTTTTTGGACCGACTTGCATAGAATTGAATCTGTTAAGCTTGGACGGATAGTTGAAAAAGTGGTCGTGATGCATTGCCTGACCGACAAAATATCTTGCCCCTGCTTTACGGTACAAGCTCATCAATTCATCGGGATCGAAATTTTCAGCCTTCCAGAGCTTGCATATATCCTTATACCCGAATTCCGACGGATGCCCGTAATGGCGGACGTGATATATATAAGTCGGTGTGTCCTGTATATACATCTGCCGTGCATACCAATCGCCGAACATCGGCACACTTTGCGGGCCCCAGTGGCTCCATATACCGAATTTGGCGTCTCTGAACCAATCCGGACATTCATACTTCCTCAACGATTCAAACGTTGCTTCAAACATACCACCACTCCTTATTTTTTATATAATTTTTATGTATTATTCGAATATATCCTTGTATTCCTCCAAAGCATGTATGCCCTCCGTGGTTATACCGTACGTTCCGTCATCATTTTTAACAAACCATTTATAGTAGTTGCGTTGCACAATATTCGACGCTTTATCGCACGCACCCATCTTACGCATCTGACGCACTGTCATGGCAGAGTTGTCAAAAATGAGCTTAACCATATACAAAGCTGATTCTTTGTATGCGGTCAGTATTTTGCGTCGGTTCACACCGCCGGTGTTTAAGCTTCCCGTACGGGAGTTGTGTTCTGTTATGATGTCGTATTTTTTCTTTGCGTTTTTTCTTATCGGAGGGCATTGATGCGGATGCAACACAACATCTATCATGGCTTTTGCACCCGATGAAAAGCCGACGAATATAAGCCCCAATTCCAGACGCTTGCACAAACGGATTATGTCGTCATATTTTTCACCTTTATATCCGGTTTTGGGCAGAGGTACGGCAACGTATACGGAGTCTGCGACCGTCTGACGTTTAACTGCCTGCGAAAGCAGATTTATTGTGAATCCTTTTTTCAATTCCACAACAATAAGCTCGTCATTTTTTATTGCTGTCATATCGCAGTCTTTAACTTCGCCTTTAACGTCGTAACCCAATTGTTCAAGATACAGCTTAACGGGTGAATATAAATCGCTTTCTTTTAAGTTGTCCATTTATATACCTCTTTTGTTTGAATAATTTAAACACAATCATATTTTATCACAAGACATACAGCTTGTGCAATAAAAATAGTTGGCAGTTGACGTGAGACAATATACATGTTACAATAACATGAAATGATAACAGTATGTCGCGGATTTTGATCTGTAAGGATATACAAAAATAAAAATCGGGGAATGATCACAAATGAAAATTAAAAGATTACTTTCTTTGTTAACGGCTTTTGCAATATTTGTATCCGGCTTGACCGTGGCATATTCGGCAGAAGTAAAATTTTCCGACGTTCCGGAAACGTCAATATACTACGAAGCGGTGTATTCGCTGTCGTCCTTCGGCTTGATAAACGGCTACCCGGACGGCACTTTTAAGCCGTATGACGGTATAACGCGTGCGGAATTTACGGCTATCGTAGTGCGTGCTTTAGGCCTTGACAAACTGCAGACGCTGTCTGCATCAACGGTGTTTAACGATGTTGTACCGGGTTATTGGGCGGAGTATGTCATATATATGGCGTACGCAAACGGTATAGTAAACGGATTTGACGCAGTAACCTTCAAGCCTTCCGATAACGTTACGTTTGAACAGGCTGTAAAGATGGTTGTGTGTATGCTGGGATATGAGCAGGAAGCTCTTGACAAAACAGGCTGGCCGGACGGATATATGTATGTCGGATCGGAACTGGGTCTGACAAAAGGCATTGTTGCCGACCAGAAATCGGCGGCGACAAGAGGTGTTATAGCACAGCTTGTGTATAACTGTCTTGAAGTTGATATACTTGAAAAGGCAAAAAATGCCGCAGGAACCTATAACTATTATTTCAGCGATCCGCCAAAGACTATTTTGACCGATAAGCTTAAAGTTGAAAAGAAAAAGGTTATTGTAACTGCTGTTGAAGAAACATCTTTGGACGCTTCTGTCGGTTCTTTGCCTAAGAACAGAATGCAGGTTGAAACGGTGGGCAAAAATCCTCAGGCATTTATCGTAAACTTTGACGGCGTGTTGGCATCGGCGGAAGAGGCAAGGGCGTTGCTGGGACACACCATAAACCTGTTCTATAAAACCGAAGAAGACGATGATGAGTCGCTGCTGGTTTCTTATGACAGCATATCCGCTAAAAATGCAGAATATAATGTGATGTACAGCGATATTGTTGACTACAAAAAATCAAATCTTACCTTTAATACAGACGGTAAAAAAGACGCTGTTACAATCAGCATTGATCCCGATAACGTCAGAGTGGTATATAACGATAAGGCTGTTTCGCAAAAAGAAGTTGATGATATATCCCAAGCCCTGACAAAATGGCTTGATCCCGATTCGGATGATTTTATATACGGTCAGGTAAGGATAATGGATAACGGATCCGA
>CAJOGA010000058.1:12757-21337 GCA_905233855.1 uncultured Clostridia bacterium | reverse complement strand
TCAGGGAACGACGCCGTGTTTTTGGTTGTGATGTACAGCGGCTCAACATACAGCAGCGTGTTCTTTATAGGCACAACTATTATATTCCCACGCAAAGCCGACGTTCCGCCCTGATTCCACAACGCTATCTGCGACGTTATTTTAGGGTCGTTGTCTATACGGTTCTCTATCTGCATGGTGCCGTATGCCTTCTTTTCGCCGGTCTCATTGAATTTATACACTACCATCTTGCCGTAGTTATCTTTTTCCGACCCCACGGCAAACCATGCGTTTATATAGTCGTTATTCGTTTGGGTATACGGCATCATCAACACGAATGACGCACCGTCTTTGCTGAACTGAGGCACGTTCGCCATGTTGTAATACGGCTCAAGATCTTGTGTTTCGGCAGTTTCGTAACGCTGTTTTGAGAATGTCCACAAATCTGTCTGACCGTAGAACACGTTCGGCTCGCTGACATGGTATTTTTTATACAACTCTGCCTGTATCTGAAACAGCTCTTCAGGATATATAACATGGCTTGCTATCGCTTCAGGCATATCCTCTTTTGCAAACAGGTTCGGATATATCTTTGCGTAAGTCATTGCTATGGCGTCGGTTTTGTCGGTCAGATAAAACGTAACGTCGCCGTCATATGCGTCAATAACAGCCTTAACAGAGTTGCGGATATAATTTGTTCCGTCTTTCATTCTTGCCGAATACGGGAAATCGTCGCTGGTGGTGTACGCGTCCAGAACCCACTTAAGCTCGCCGTTATCGGTAAGCACTATATACGGGTCGGAATCGTATCTGAAAAACGGAGCAACCATTTTTGCCCTTTCCACAACGTTTCTGTTCGGCAATATCCTGCTTTGAGAAGTTATCTGTCCGGAAAGTATCAGATTAATATCGGAATATCTTATGCCAAACAACAGCTTATTCATAAATGTCATCGGCAAGCCGCCGCTGCCGTCATAGTTGAATTCATAGCTTTGAGCACCTTTTACGTAATCCGTTTCTTTTATTTTTGTGTTCACAACCGCATGATCGTTTGTCATTTCGCCGTAGTATATTCGCGGCTGACTTATTTCGGGCACTCCTCCGCTCGTTTGAACCGGCATGCCCGACACATAAAACTTAGGCTGACCTTCAGGCGTAACCTCGCTTACGGAGCTCATAACAACGCCGTAGCCGTGGGTGTAGCTTAAGGTTTTGTTTATATATGTGTCGGTTTTTTCCGCAAGCTTATTTTTGTCCAGTTCCCTTGCAGATATAAACACCGACCTCTTCTGACCGTCTATGGTATACGGTATAACGTCGCTGTCTTTAAACGAAAAATACGTCCCCAGCTCCTGCAGCTTGGATACCGATGTCAGATTGGCTTTGAAATCGGCTATGCGTATATCGTTGATTATATCTCTGTTATCCTCTATATCCTTAACGGTAAGGTCGTTTTTGATTTCATATTCAAACGACTGTACATTGTCTATACCGTACGCAAATCGTGTAAAGTTTATATGATGCTGAATATACGGCGTCTCCAGCACAACCTCATTAGGTATGACATACGCATTCTGTGCCACAGCCGCAACAATGTTGACAACAATCAGAATTACCGGAAACGCAACCACAGATACCGCCGCGGATTTTAATTTGCCTTTAAACATCAGAATTATCGTTATAATAACTATTGCCATAAGCAAAAACGGTGCCGCTTTGTAAAAATTAAGCATGATATTAATGTCGGTGTAGCCCGCACCTGTCAGATTGCCGAATTTGCCGAACAGCAGCTGCTCTTTTGTGAATTTGTACGTTAAAGCTATAGCGGTGAAATACAGTATTACATCCGCAAAAACATGGAAAATTACTCTTTTTTTCTTGAAAATCTCCTTAAATGAGCCTACGCCGTCACGCAAAATCAATATAACATATACAACGGCGGTGTATATTATCATAAAGAACAGCAAACCCTTCAGTCCTTCGGTTACTGTCATGTACAGCGGACGTTTGAACACATAATAGCCGATGTCATATCCGAAAATCGGGTCGGAAATGTTAAACGGAACGGCGTTTAAAAATTTAAGCACATTGTCATACGCTGTAATACCTATCAAATTACCGGTAAAAAACGAAACGGCAATACTTATCCAAAACACAGGTGTGATTCTTTGGAACAGCTTCAAATCATAGTTGTCCTTTTTCATAACTGTACGTATAACAAGATTATTCGCAAACACAAGCAAAAACGTTATCACAAAGCTTGCAACCCACACTATCGCCTTAACACAAAGGTTTGTCCAGTATATCTGAGTATAGCCCGCCGACACTTCCTTCAGCTGAAGCACCGACATATATATGTTTGCCGCCATCAGTCCCAATCCCAAAACAGCCGCAACCGCTATTAACACAATAGCTCTCTTGCCGAATTTTTTAGATGGCTTTGCTGTCGGCCTGTTGCCTATATAGTCGCTGTCAAACCAATTTTGCATAGTATGCCTCCTTATATATTTCAGTTAAACGGACAGCAAAAAACTGTCTGCCGCTACCATTAATCAAACAATGCATTTGCAAACTGTTCGGGATCGAACTCTTGCAAATCCTCCAATCCTTCGCCCACACCTACAAACTTGACCGGTATGCTTTGTTCCTTGCTTATAGCAATCACAACGCCGCCCTTTGCAGTGCCGTCCAGCTTTGTGAGTGCTATTGCCGTTATGTCCGCCGCTTCGGCAAACAGCTTTGCCTGACTCAATGCGTTCTGACCTGTTGACGCATCCAGCACCAACACAACCTCTCTGTCCGCTCCCGGCAATTCACGCTCCAGCACGCGTGATATCTTGTTAAGCTCCTGCATCAGATTTTTCTTGTTATGCAGTCTGCCCGCAGTATCGCATATCAGCAAATCCGCATTACGGCTCTTTGCCGCTCTTGCGGCATCAAACACAACAGCCGCAGGATCTGCACCTTCTTCGTGCTTGATTATGTCGCATCCGCTTCGCGTTGCCCATATATCAAGCTGATCTATAGCCGCCGCCCTGAAGGTGTCCGCCGCCGCAAGAAGTACCTTTTTGCCTTCGCTTTTATATTTAGACGCCAGCTTGCCTATTGTGGTCGTCTTTCCGACGCCGTTCACGCCTATTACCAGCATAACAGACGGCTTTGTGTTCAGTTTTACTTTTGTGTCCTGCTGATTAAGTATTTCGGATATTATCAGTTTTAATTCTTCCTTAACCTCGTTGCCGTCTTCGATACGTTTTGTTTTAACTCTGTCTCTCAGCGTTTCGGTTATATATGACGACGTCAAAGCACCGACGTCTGCCATTATCAACGCTTCCTCCAGCTCTTCAAACAGCTCCTCGTCAACCTTGACAAACGCTTTGAACAGGTTATCCACCTGCTGTGATATTGCATTTCTTGTTTTGGAAAGACCGTCTTTTAATTTGCCAAACAAGCCCATTGCTTATTCACGCTCCTTGTAAACTTTATTTCATACGCTTTTCGATTTCGTCTATATTTAAAGATATAAGCGACGACACGCCCTTTTCCTGCATAGTTACGCCATAGAGCATATTTGCAATCTCCATTGTGCCGCGTCTGTGCGTTATTATAACAAACTGTGTGTTTGTATAGTTATATTTTATGTATGTTGCGTAACGCGATACATTAACATCGTCCAAAGCCGCATCTATTTCGTCCAAAAGGCAGAACGGCGTAGGGTTCACCTTTATTATGGAAAGCAGCAAAGCTATTGCTATAATGGATTTTTCGCCGCCGGAATACAGATTTATATTCTGCAGGTTTTTGCCCGGCAACTGTGCTTCTATTTCTATGCCGCTTTCAAGCACATTCTCCGTGTCGGTAAGATACAAACGTCCCTTTCCGCCGCCAAACAGTTCGGCAAACACTTTAGCAAAACACTTGTTTATTATTTCCACCTGCTCACGGAACTGTATCTCCATTGTATCCTGCAGCTTTTTGATAATCTTGTTCAAATCGGTTTTTGCATGCTCCAGATCATCCTTCTGCTCGGACAGAAAGTCATATCTTTCCTTGACGTTCTTATATTCCTCCATAGCACCAAGATTGACATTGCCCAGCCTTTTTATCTGATTTTTAAGGCTGTTCACACGTTTTGCGGCGTCGGTTAAATTGCCTATGTCCGTTTTAAGCTCCAATGCTGTGGAATATGTGAGTTCATAATCTTCCCATAAACGGTTTATTATATTTTCCAGCTCTGTTTCTATCTTCTGCTTTTTAGCCTCCGCCTTGAGCAGATTCTGTTGCAGATTCAACAGCTCATCACGCATTTCATTGGTAGACTCCTGAATTTTAAGCTGTCTGCTCTGCAATGCGGTTTTATCCTCCGAAAGCTTTGATATATATTGCTTTTTCTGTTCTATAGACTCATTAATCTCCAATGCAATTTTTTGGCTTTCGGTTATCTTTTGTTCTATATCTTTATTTTCCTGTTCTATCTTGACACATTCATCCGTCTTGCTTTCAACGCTTTGACTAAACTCAGATATCTGCCTTTTGTTATCGTCAAGCTTTTGCATACAAAGCAATATGTCCGACTCCGTCTTGCCGACATTCATTACAGCCTCCACAAGCCGCTCCGACGCCGTTTGACGTTCTGCGTCAAGCGTTGCCATAGCTTTTGTCTTTTCGGCGATTTGTCCGTCAAGCGTTTCGTTTTCCGTCTGCAATGTTGACAGCGTGTTTATCACTTCAAGCATTTCATCGTCAAGCTGTTTCATGCTTTTGGCTATCTGCTCCAATTCCTTGCTTAAATTTTCATGCACATCGCCGCTTTCGGCAAGCGTCTTTTCCAGGTTCTCCGCCTTAAGCGACAAAGCTACCACCGACTGTTTAAAGTCATCTATAAGCGACGTCTGGTTTTGCAGCTGTAAAAGCAATTCCTCTTTTTCTTTGCTTTTAGCCTCGGCTTTTTTTGTTATACCGGACAGCAATATTTTTAATTTATCAATTTCCTGCTGTAAAGAACGTATTTCGTTTGCCCTGCTTAAAAATCCGGCATTCCTGCTCACGCTTCCGCCGCTCATGGCTCCGCCCGGACTTAACAGTTCGCCCTCTAATGTTACCACTCTGAATTTATATCCGAATTTACGGCTTATGGCTATGGCATTGTCGATATTATCGGCAATTACAACCCTGCCCAGCAAGCTGCTCACAATACCGTCATACGTTTTAGCACAGCTCACCGCATCAGAGCCGACGCAAAGATATCCCTTTTCACGACGCACATCGTCAAGCTCGTCAAAGTTTCTGCCTTTAACGGCGGTTACAGGTAAAAAGGTTGCTCTGCCGCCGTTGTTCCTTTTAAGGTATTCTATTGCCGCCTTTGCATCGTTTTCCGACTGCACAACAATGTTTTGCAAAGCTCCGGCAAGCACCGTTTCCACAGCAATTACATATTTTTGCTGAACCTGAACTATCTGCGAAAGCGTGCCGTATATTTGGTATTTTTTGAGTTCCTGTGCCTTTAAGACACTTTTGACGCTTTTTGCATAGCCTTCAAGATTGTTTTCCATATCTTCAAGCATGTGATATTTTGACTTTTTGGAATTGAGTTCGACTGTTTTTGCGTTTGCCTCGTTTATCAAAGCGTTATATTCGTCAGTCAGTTGCTTTACGTTATTATCCAGTGCGTTATAACGCTGGGTAAGCTGATCTAAACTCCGTTTTTTTGTTTCAATTTCCGATTTTGTGTCGTTTAACAGACGGGCAGAGTATTCCCTGCCGTTTTTGTCCGCCTCTATTTCCTGTTCAATGCTCATGCGGCGGTTTATCTGGTTTTGACGCAACGCATCTATGCCCTGCAAACGTGCCTGACCGGATGCAATTTGGTTATTGTTCTGTGCCGATTTTGTCTTCAGGTCATCAATGAGTTTGGCTGAGCGTTTTGCCGACAAAGCCTTTTCTTCCGCCTCGGTTTCAAGCTGCTTGTGTTCTTCCTGCAGCTTTTGCTTTTCAAGGGTTAAGGCGTCTATCTGCTCTTTTAACAAAGCCTCCTCCGATGATACGTCAAGCGTTTTTTTACGGATGCTGTCGATTTCGTTATTTATGCGTTTTATAAGATTTAAATTGTTTTCGATTGTGTTTTGATACAGCGATACCTGTGCAAGCTCTTGTTTTATGCTGTTTTGTAAAGCATCAAGTTCGGCTCGTTCCGTTTCGGTCTGATCGTCTTTGGCACGTATTGCCTCGTATATATCCGACAGTTGCTTTTGTGTTTGGCTTTCCGCTTCTTTGGCTTGCTCCAGCTCCTGTTTTGCCATTTGATATTCGCTCTCTGTCTGAGCGGTTGCCTCTTTGCTTTTATCTATGGTATTAATGGCAAGATTAACGTCAAGCGTTTTCATTTCATCATGCAGCTTCACAAACTCGCGTGCTTTTTCCGACTGTACCGCCAGCGGCTGAAGCTGGCTTTCCAACTCGCTCACAATATCGGTTATTCTCACCAGGTTTTCCTCGGTATTTTTCAGCTTGCGTTCCGATTCCTGTTTTCTGTATCGGTATTTGGATATGCCTGCGGCCTCTTCAAACAGATGACGGCGTTCGTCGGGCTTTGCCGAAAGAATTTCCGCAATTTGTCCCTGCCCTATAACAGAATATCCGTCCCTGCCGACGCCTGTGTCCATAAACAATTCGTGAATATCCTTAAGCCTGCATGGCGAGCCGTTTATCAGATATTCGCTGTCGCCCGAGCGATACAGCCTGCGTGTAACCTTAACCTGTTGATAGTCTATGTCAAATCTGTTTTCCGAATTGTCAAGCACAAGGCTTACCTGTGCGTGGTTCATTGCATTTCTGGCAGATGTTCCGGCAAAGATAACGTCTTGCATGTTTGACCCACGCAAGCTTTTTGCACTGACTTCACCCATTACCCAACGTATAGCGTCGGCAATATTGCTTTTCCCGCTGCCGTTCGGACCGACAACTGCCGTTACGCCCTCGCCGAAATCAAGCGTCGTTTTGTCCGCAAACGATTTAAAGCCTTGAACTTCTATACTTTTCAGATACACAGCCGTTTCTCCTTTGTTAATAATTGCTACATCCGGTTTATTATAAAGCCTGCTGAACAATTCAAAAACGCTGTCGCAGAGCGACATTTGAGCGTTATTGAATTGTTTTGGCGCAAGGTTTTTGAACATATTTGCGAAAAAGCCTTGCACTTTGTACCATCTGTCGTCTCAATCAATGTCATTAAAATGCTTTCGAAAAAGCATTTGTTCATTAGGCATCATTATATCACAATTTTATCCAAAACGCAACAGCAAAGCCGCGGTTTTAATGCACTAAAAAAGCGGAAGATATTAATCTTCCGCACAGACCGTTGCATTTGCCTTCATAACGGCTTCTTTCATACTCTTCACATATTCGCCCACCGGCTTTGCGGCATCTTTGCCATACTTTTCAATAATCTTTATAACAGCCGATCCCACAATTGCACCGTCGGCAATGCTTGCCATATGCGTTGCGTGCTCCGGCGTTGAAATGCCGAACCCTATAGCACAAGGCAGGGAAGTGTTTTGACGCACTATTTCCACCAATGATGACAAATCCGACGAAAATTCGCTCCTGGTGCCTGTTACACCCAGGCTGGACACTATGTATATAAATCCTTCCGCCTCACGGCTTATCATTCCTATGCGGTTTGCGGATGTCGGTGCTATCAGCGAGATCAAATCCACGCCGTATTTACGGCAAGTCGGCAAAAATTCGTCCCGCTCTTCAAAAGGAAGATCAGGCAGGATTATTCCGTCTATGCCTATTTGCCGGCATTTGGACAAAAACCTGTCCGCTCCGTAGGAAAACACAACGTTTGCATACGTCATAAATACCAGCGGAATTGTAACGTCCTTTCTTAAATTCGCTACCATATCAAAAATTTTATCCGTCGTTACACCGCCTGCCAATGCCCTTATGTTGGCTCCCTGGATAACAGGCCCTTCTGCTGTCGGGTCGGAAAACGGTATGCCCAGTTCTATAAGATCCGCTCCGTTTTTGACCGCCTCACGCACGATCTCCTGCGTTGTGTCAAGATCGGGGTCGCCGCAGGTTATGAACGGAATAAACGCTTTGCCGTTTTTGAACGCATTTTGTATATTACTCATGAATATCCACTCCTCTGTATCTCGCTATCTGGGCACAGTCCTTATCGCCCCTGCCGGATATAGTTATCACTATTATTTTGTCCTTGCCCATTTGCGGTGCTGTTTTTATTGCGTATGCCACAGCGTGTGCCGATTCAACCGCCGGGATAATGCCCTCGGTTTTGGAAAGATATTCAAACGCACGCACAGCTTCTTCGTCGGTAACGGGAACGTATTGTGCTCTGCCGGTATCGTGCAAATTCGCATGCTCCGGTCCCACGCCGGGATAGTCAAGCCCTGCGGAAATGGAATACACAGGTGCTATCTGACCGTATTTATCCTGACAAAAATACGATTTCATGCCATGGAAGATACCCACTCTGCCGGTGTTTACCGTTGCCGCCGTCTCAAAAGTGTCAATACCTCTGCCTGCCGCCTCACAGCCTATAAGACGCACATCTTTGTCGTTTATAAAATGATAAAA
>CAJOGA010000058.1:0-12692 GCA_905233855.1 uncultured Clostridia bacterium | reverse complement strand
CTTTTTATCTCTTTTGATATTACAGATTGAAAATCACGCACAATTGTCGGGAACGGGTGCGGCCCCATAACCGAGCCGAGACAGTAATGCGTGTCGTCGATACGCTTTGTCCACTCACGCATAGCCTCCGACACCGCATCCTTCAAAGTGGCAGTACCTGTGGTAACCGGCACAACGTCCGCCCCCAACAGCTTCATACGATACACATTAAGTGCCTGACGGTCGGTGTCCTCCTTACCCATAAACACTACGCACTCCATATCCATAAGAGCCGCCGCAGTAGCCGTGGCAACGCCGTGCTGTCCTGCTCCCGTTTCGGCTATAAGACGGGTTTTCCCCATCTTTTTTGCCAAAAGTGCCTGACCTAAAACGTTATTTATCTTATGCGAGCCGGTATGGTTAAGGTCTTCCCTTTTTAAGTATATCTTTGCACCGCCCAGATCCTTTGTCATCTTTTCGGCATAGTACAGCCTTGAAGGCCTGCCTGCGTATTCGTTAAGCAAGCTTGTAAGCTCTGCGTTAAAGTCTTTGTCGTTTTTATAATGCTCATACGCTTGTTCAAGCTCTATAACAGCATTCATCAAGGTTTCCGGAATATACTGACCGCCATGTATTCCAAACCTTCCCTTTGAATTTGTCATTAAATTTTACCTCCCTGTCGGACAGCGTTCACAAACGCAGTCATTTTTATCATATCCTTTACCCCGTCGGTTTCCAAACACGAGCTGGCGTCTACGGCGTACGGCAAAACTGTCGATATTATATCCGCAACATTATTGCTGTCAAGTCCTCCTGCCAGAAAAAAGCTGCGTCGTATATCGCTGATGAGCGAATGGTCAAACAGCTTGCCCGTTCCGCCGCCGGAATCCAGCATTACAAAATCGGCCTCGGAATTGTTTGCTTTTATAATATCGTCCGGCGTATCGATACGGAAAGCCTTTATCAGAGGACAGCTTACCGCCCGTCTTAAAGCCGATATATATGCATTATCCTCGCTGCCATGAAGCTGAACCATGCTTATTATGTTGTTCTGAACCAAATATTTTATGTTTTCCACGCTCTCATTCACAAACACACCCACAGGCGTTATGTCTTTATGCAGGTGCTCCCTCAAGCTTTGAGCGGTGCGAAAATCTACATACCGTTTACTCTTTGGTGCAAACACAAACCCCACATATTCAGGCAGCAGCTTGTTCACATATTCTATATCCTGCATGCGTTTAAGTCCGCACAGTTTTATCTTAGTCATATCAAACTCCTGAGTTTTTGCATCATTGCTTGTTTATCTTTTGCACGCATAAGCGTTTCGCCTATCAAAACGGCATCAACGCCTGTTTCGTTTAACCGTGCGATATCTTCTTCGTCTTTAACGCCGCTTTCCGACACGAACACAACATCTTCCGGCACAAGTGCACGCATACGGCGGCTGTTTTCGGTGTCTACGCTGAAGTCCTTTAAATTGCGGTTATTCACGCCTATAATTCTTGCTCCGGCATTCAATGCCGTTTGAATTTCACTCTCGTCATGTGCCTCTACCAATGCCGACATGCCCAAACTGTCGCATATTTTTATATATTCGGCTATCTGCTGCTGCGTTAATATGGAGCAAATCAAAAGCACAGCCTTTGCACCAAGCACCTTTGCCTGGTATATCATATACCCGTCGACGGTAAAATCCTTTCTGATGCATGGGACGGACACATTTTGTGCAATTTCCTTCAAATACCCGTTACTTCCCAAAAAACGGCTTGGCTCGGTAAGCACCGATATACAATCCGCTCCGGCTTTTTCGTACTCTGCCGCAATTTCAAGATAAGGAAAATCCTCCGCTATTATACCCTTTGAAGGCGATGCTTTTTTACATTCGCAAATGAAACTCATGCCTTCTTTTTTCAAGGCTTTTTCAAATTCAAAATTGCCTTTTCCCATGGCATACGCCATATCTTTCATTTGCTTTTCGGAAACGGTTTTCTTATCCTCCGCCACACGCTTAATTGCATTTTGTGCAAGTTCGTCCAGTATCGTCATACAACTTTGCCTCACTTATTTGAAACTTCTATCAGTTTTTCAAGCGTTTTCAAGGCTTTGCCCGAATCTATAATCTCTGCCGCAAGTTTAATGCCTTCCGCCATGCTCTCCGCTTTTCCGCCAATGTAGAGCGATGCTCCGGCGTTCATCAAAACAGCGTTTCTCTTATGACCTTTTTCACCCTTTAAAATATTTACGGTTATCTGTGCATTTTCTTCAGGTGTGCCGCCTGTGAGGTCTGCCTTTGTGCATCGTTCAAAGCCGAACATCTCAGGCGTTATGATATATTTTTTATACCATCCCTCTTTTATTTCGCAAACAGACGTCGGGGCACTCATTGATATTTCGTCCAGCTTATCCTGTCCGTACACAACCATACCGCGTTTTACTCCGAGATTTATCAAAACCTGTGCCAGCGGCTCCACAAGATATTCGTCATACACGCCCAACAGCTGCATAGACGGTGATGCCGGATTGGTTAAAGGGCCCAATATGTTGAACACCGTGCGGAACCCAAGCTCTTTACGTATCGAGCCGACGTATTTCATTGAGGTATGATATTTTTGTGCGAACAAGAAGCACATACCCACCTCGTTAAGCAGCTCTATGCACTTTTCAGGCTCCTGCTGAATGTTCACACCAAGTGCTTCCAGGCAGTCTGCCGTTCCGCATTTTGACGATGCCGCACGGTTGCCGTGCTTTGCCACCTTCATTCCGCCTGCTGCCGCAACAAGTGCCGACGTTGTGGAAATGTTAAAGCTGTGTGCACCGTCGCCGCCCGTACCCACTATTTCAAAAATGTCCATATCGGTATTCACTTTTGTTGCGTGTTCACGCATCGCGGCGGCACAACCGGCAATTTCGTCTGTGGTTTCCGCTTTTGCACTCTTTGTCGACAGTGCCGCCAAAAATGCAGCGTTTTGAGTTGCTGTAGAGTTGCCGTTCATGATTTCGTTCATAACGGTGTATGCCTCGTCATAGGTTAAATCCTGTTTGTTCACAATTTTTTCAATAGCTTCTTTGATCATTGTCTTTCCCTCCGTAAACATTATTTATAGTGAATTTGTATTTATTATATTTTGCTCCGTCTGTGTTATTATTTTTCAATAGCGGAACGACACACAGGTCGTTCCCTACAAAAATATTTTTTATATCCTGCGGTTAAAGAACTTTTCAGACGGCCTGCCCGTTTATGAAATTTGCAAGTATCTGCTTGCCGTCCGGCGTCATTATGGATTCAGGGTGGAACTGCAAGCCGTATATGGGATAGTCTCTGTGCTCGACAGCCATCACCTCACCGTCTGTTGTAAGTGCAGTAATTTTTAAGCAGTCGGGTATGGTTTTTGCGTCTGCCGCAAGGGAATGATACCTTGCAACCTTCATGCTTTCAGGGCAGTTTTTAAATATAACGCTGTCGGTGTCCGCCTTAATGATTGACTGTTTCCCGTGCATCAGCTGTTTTGCATATGTTACCGTTGCACCGTATGCCGCACATATCGCCTGATGCCCCAGGCACACGCCAAGCGTCGGAATTTTTTGTGATACGGTTTTTGCAACTTCAACTATGACGCCTGCATTTTCCGGTCTGCCCGGGCCGGGCGAAAGAATTATGCGTTCGGGCGACAGCTTTTGTATCTGCGTCTGCGTCATTTCGTCGTTGCGTATCACCTTTATATCCGGACATATTTCGCCTATAAGCTGATAGAGATTATATGAAAAGCTGTCGTAATTGTCTATTAATAGTATCATATTAAACCTCCTCTGCCATCTTAAGCGAATTTATAACCGCCGCCGCTTTGTTGATACATTCCTGATATTCCTTTTCCGGCACAGAGTCATACACAATTCCGGCTCCTGCCCTTACAAACACCTTGCCGTTTTTCTTATATGCGATTCTTATTGCTATGCATGTGTCCAAATTTCCGGTAAAGTCTATATATCCTATAGCACCGCCGTAAATTCCGCGTTTATTGTTTTCAAGTTCACCTATTAACTGACACGCTCTTATCTTTGGTGCACCGGACAGTGTGCCTGCCGGAAGTACCGCACTTACCGCGTCCAACGCATCACAGCTGTCCTTTATTTCGCCGCGTACCGTAGAACCTATATGCATCACGTGTGAGTACCTTTCTATACTGTGCAGCTCCTGCACCCTCACAGTGCCGAACTTGCTTATTCTGCCCAAATCGTTTCTGCCAAGATCAACAAGCATGTTATGCTCCGCCAGCTCTTTTTCGTCCTGCAAAAGCTCCTGCTCAAGTGCAAGGTCTTCTGCTTCGGTTTTACCACGCGGTCTTGTGCCGGCAAGCGGAAAGGTGTGCAGCTCGCCGTTTTCAAGCTTTACAAGCGTTTCGGGCGATGCCCCCGCAACCTCAACATCTGTGCCGGAAAAATAGAACATATACGGCGAAGGGTTTACTGTTCTCAATGTACGGTAGGTGTTGAACAAACTGCCCTCAAACGGTGCACAAAGACGGTTTGACAACACTATCTGAAAAATGTCGCCCTCTTTTATATAATGCTTTGCCTTTTCCACCATCTCACAATACTCATCTTTGGAAAACAACGCCGTAACCTCACCGGTCATGTGTCCGCCAAGATCCTTTTTCTTTTCGCCGTTTTCAAGCAGTGCCTTAAGCTTATTAAGTTCAAAAACGGCTTTGTTATAGCCTTCCTCAGGCTCGTTCAAAGACATATTGGCTATTAAAATTATCTTTTGACGGTAGTTGTCAAATGCAATAACCTTGTCAAAAAGCATAAGGTCAACGTCTTTGAAGGCTTCAATATCCGCAACCTTTGTTCTGACGGCAGGTTCGCTGTAGAGCAGATAGTCATACGAAAAATACCCGACCAGTCCGCCTGTGAATGACGGCAGATAGTCAAATTTCGGGCTTTTATGCTGCGAGAGTATCTCACGTATCTGAATTTGCGGATTTTGTGTTGTAACACTCACGTTGCCTATCTTCATCTTGCCGTCGAGACAGGTTATTTCAAGCTTGGGATCAAAGCCCAAAAAGGTGTATCTGCCCCACTTTTCGTTACCTGTTACCGATTCCAGTATATAGCAATGGCTTGATACGTTTTTTAATATCCGCAGAGCCTCTATCGGCGTGCAAATGTCTGAAAACATTTCACAACTGACAGGCAAAATATCATATTTCCCTTCGGCCGCAATTTTTTTAACCTCGTCAAAGCTTGGTAAATATTTCATTTTTAGCCTCCTTTAGCAAAATAAAAAAATCGTCCCTGACAAAAATATGTCAAGGACGAATATATATCCGCGGTACCACCTTGTTTCACAGCATAAAAACTGTGCTCTCAGCAAAGTACAATCATACTTCCGGCTTCTAACGCAAGCCTTACGTCAGTGCATTTAACACTGCCCTCAACAGTCCATATTACTCAGATAGTTTTTGTGAAACTCACACCGTAATTCACTCGCTCTTAAAAACCTTCATCTGCCTTTTTTCTGTTTCGACGGTTTTATTTTTATTAAATTTTCTCAATTATACATCTGTTTTTTTATTTTGTCAATGCCTTTTTAGCATTTTTTCATCAAGGAAAGTAACTATTCGGATACCTCCTTATCACAGAGCGGTTTCATGTTTTTATCCCACAAAAACGCTGTGCTGTTTGCAGGCATATCAAACAAAGCGTCTTTTGTTCCTGCCGGAACCGCATAACTCTTTACATATGTCAGATTGCCTTGAACGGAATCATATTTGCAAATATACAAAACCGCTTCAACATCGGACGACGCCGCAATCTTACCGTTTTCAATCAGAAGCTCCGGTGTGATAGGACCCGTTTGCGTATAGCATAATGTAAACACGGTATTGTCATTTGTTTTGTTATATTTTCCTATGTTGTATGACACCATACCGTCTTGGATAACTACCTTGCCGCTGACAGGTTTTGTTATATCAATCTCTTGACCGTCCGCCTTAAGAGCAACCGCATAATACTCCAAATCAGCCGGGAAGGTCAACCATCTGTCGGCATCTTGTTCGCTTGAGTAGAATTTAACCTTATAACCGTTATTTACAACTTCGGAATCACACATCACACCTACGCCCTCAGGCAACGTTGTCTTTTCCGACATTCTGAAATTCTTAACGGCAAAATTTACAGTGGCAGATTTCATTTTTTCCTGAAGGTATATTATTTTAACCTCTGTATTGTTATTTACTTTGCTTTGTCGGCCTATGTTATAAGAAACACTGTTGCCGGAACGCACTATCTGATTGTTGACGTTTTTGGATATATCCACTTCCTGACCGTCTATTTCAAGCACGGCTGTGTAATGATCCAAATTCGCAGTGAAAGTCAACCACTTATCGGCGTTTTCGTTGCTGCTGTTAAAGAAAATTCTTGAACCGTTGGACAACGTTTTGTCATCACATGTGATTTGTGCACCTTCCGGCAAGATGCTCATTGTATCGCCGTCCGCCGTTCTGACCTCGGATTCTATTATTGCCGCCTTATTGTCAACATACTCCAATTGTACAAAGTCGTACAGGAAATGTCCGGCTCCGTTGGTAATCTTTATTTCAATTTCGTTTTCCCCGTTTTTGAATAGCGATTTGTCAATTTGGATCGGATGATACTGCAAACGTCCGTATGCGAATGTACGTCCGTTCTGTGAGTCGTCCGTTTTGCCGTATTCATAATTTATATTTTTAACCCTTGTTCCGTTAACATCAATGCCGATATGTACTCCGGTACGCACGCTGGCAATCGCCAATGTGAGCAATGCGTCGCTTTGGATAGACGCATCCTTGTTAAACACGATTTTTCTTGCACCGTTCCAGACACCGTAAGGCATTTGGTTAGAATACCAGTCATATCTCGGTTCAGCCTCGTCAACTTTATAAACTGTGCCGAGAGGGAATCTCTCTTTGTATTCCATCATGGATTCTATGTCATACACATCTGCGGCGTCATAGAGCCATGTGCCTGTAGGCTCGCCTATCCTCCACGCAAGTGCACCAACCGATTCCTCCTCGATCACCGCTGTGTCTACGGTTGTTGTTTTGCCGGTGCTTACTGTTATCTCTCCCGGCATATACGTTGTGCCTTTATATCCGTCCTTGAACACCGTAACCTGATAGTTGCCCGAGTGGACGTCGTCTATCGACCAGACACCGTCGTCATTATCTATTTGTGTCCAGTAGTGATAAGGGCCTCTGTTTTGCTGCCATTGCGGATCGTAATAGCCTTCTTTGCCTTCGTAAAGGTTAACAATAACATACGCACCCTTAGGCGACGAGCCGTCAGCCATCTGAACTGTACCGGTTACGCTGCCGCGTTCAAAATAGTGATCGCTGTCAACCCATTCATAAGGCCACTTTTCCTTTTCTTTCGCAAGCTCTGCTTTTGCGTCTTCCATCATATCTATCATGCTGTCGCCGGTGTTGAAATAGAATACTCTCGGACAATATACCTTTGTATAAGCACCGCCCGGAAGACGGAAGCCGTTCCAGTTGAAGTACTGTCCTTCAATGTATACCGAAGACATATTTGTTACTTCGTTGAGGTTTGTTCTTAATGTGTTGGCAGGGAAAGCTTCATAGCTTGGATACAGATGCCAGTAACCCAGCTTCATATCCATACTTACATGACCTGACAAATCAGAAGGCTCACTGCCTTGCCACCATATAAATTTACCTTCCGCCTCACCGCTTGCTCCCAGATTGGTTGCCTGCTCAATCTCTATCAAGCTACCGTTAGGTGTTACGTTAAATGCAGGGTTTTTATTGTATCTGCCCATGGATTTTTCGCTTGAAATATGATAACTGTACAGCGAATTGTTAATTCTCTGATGAATGAGTGCCTGAATATCGTCTGTGCTTTCGATAGCGTCTTCAGGCTGCGTCAGTATTATGTATGCATAAATCTTGCTTTGACCTCTCTCAACGCGATATCTGAAATCAAGGTCGTAAGAGAAGGTTTCGTCGCGATAAAATTTGGATGATATTTCAACAACGTCATCGGTATTTTCTACGACGCTTAGTTCTCTTGCCCAGCCGCTGCGATCCGCACCGTTCTGCTTCCAGCTTACATCGTTTTGTGTGACTATGTTTTGACTCTTGCCGTGCATGATGATGCTTCTCGGTCCGGCACTTGACTGATTGCCTGCCGGCTCCCATGTGGCAGCAAATATGCCGTTGTCTATGGTATAGTTGCCGTTATCGGATATTGTAAGCTTAACAGGGGCGTTTGATGTAAGATACGGCCCTGCCTTTGTAATTTCCGGCAGCTCGGTTGCTTCACCGAAGGTATTGAGTGCGACTGCCGCCTGATGTGCTATGGTTTTGTCTGCATTGGATACCAACGCTCTCAACGCAGGTATAGCCGCTCTTGCCTTGTCTGCAAGTTCAGGCTTTTCAGCTTTTCGGTTTATTGTGTCGATAACACGGATGACAACGTCGCGATCAGGACATGAAAGTGCGTCTATCAATGCCTGCACGTCTTCTGTGGTGTTTGTCATTTCAAGTTTATCGCTTGCTTTGTTAAGAAGAGTGTAGCTGTATTCCATAGTATCTGTGTAAAGAGCAAGATACCAGTAATTGATAGGGATGACTTCCTCTAAAATTCATCATCCACAAGGCACGGAGTGCGTATATTCTTACGCCCACATCCTCGTCTTCATCCTTCATCACCTTAAGCAAGGCGCTTGTTGCCATTTTGGAGCTTGAAGCCATGTGCTGAAGCGTTCTGTATATGTCGCTGCCGAATCCGCTGTTCGGCTCCTGGTTATCGGAAATAGCCCTTGCGGCACGTTTCTTCTGCTCGGTTGTGCCCGTTTCCAGAATTTTAACCAAATCGTTTGTTATCTGTTCAGGTGTGATGCCGTATCTCATAAGCACACGGTATGCCTCAACACGGTAGTAGTAGTTGTCCTGCAACACATAAATGAGTTCGTTCGACGACAACGCCGCCTTTATTGACGGTCTTATCTTGTCAAACAGGGATTTGCCCGTCGATTTCATTGCCGTACCCATAGAGTTATATATAAGCAAGGCAACCGTACCTCGTGTAGCCGTGTCGGAATCATAAATATTCAACCCGCGAGATATGCATGTTTCATTGCCCACATGACGGTAGCCTGTTGGATATCCGCCTGCCGCCTCAGCTTCACTGTCATAACCCAAAACGGATAAAATGATTGCCGCCGCCTGCAGTTCATTTGTTCATATACCGGGGTGTTTATCTCGGTAACGTCATAAGCCTTTTTAACGATTTCAACAAATTCTCCGGCTGTTATAGTATCGTCGATACCGAATGTCGTTGACGTTTTGCCATTCATCAAGCCGTATTTGTTCAAAATGTATGTAGGATATTCATAGGCAGTATTTACGGCATCGGTGAATGTTTTTGTCAGAATATCTTTTATTGCCTGATCATCCGAAATGTTATTCATCAAATATGTTTGATTATATTTTTCAATTTCCCTTGAAACAGGAGTGGAAAACTCTTCAGGATCGTACAGGCGGACATTATCAAATGCAATATATCCGTTTTCATCACCGCTGTCTATACGTACAATAAACTTATCCAAATACGGGTCGTCTCCGGTGTCCCACTCAAGATACGGTTTATCACCGTAATCAAGATACAGTCTGTACTTTTTATTAGGAAAATCACACTCTACTAAAATATGATGCCACGTGTCGGTAGCATTTTTTATAACAGCTCCGTTTTTTCCGTTTGCCTGCAGTAATGTATTTCTAAAATATATACGGAATCCGTTCGAATTTTCCCAATATATATATTTTGCCCCTCCCACAGAACTTATCTTATAATCCATTTCAAAGTAATACAAATCGTTTCTCGCAACTTTAGTTGCGGTTTTTTTTGCAAGATATGTGCCTTGGTATACTATGGCATAATTGCCGTGTTCTTCGTCTCTTGCACACCGGAAAACTGTTGAATTGATGTTTTCCCAAAGATTGAATTCCGGGTCAAAGGTTTCGTTTATTCTGTACGTCTGCTGAATGCCTCCGTCATCTTCAGACCCCGAATCTGCCTCCACTTCATACACGCGAACATTATCAAATGCAAACCAGCCGCCTGCGTTATCGTTTTCTATACGCACAACCAATACTTGCAGGGAAGGATCGTCCGCCGAATCCCATTCAAGATACGGATTACTGTTATAATCCAGATACAAGGTGTATTTTTTATTTATAAAATCACAATTGATCGATATATGATGCCATGTGTCAGGGCCGTTTTCTATATACTCTCCCTCTTGTATGGTAACATTGCCGGAAGTGGTTGCTCTTATGCTGTTAGGGTTGACATATATACGGAATCCGTTCGCCTTTTCCCAATATATATATTTACTGCCTTCGGTATCGCCTATCATATAGTCCATGTCAAAGCGATACACACCGTCTTTAACAAGACGGGATGTGCTTTTCTTTGCAAGATATCTGTTGTCGGCTTTAATAAGAGCATAATTGCCGTGAACATCGTCCTGCTCGCAATAGAAATTTTCTGCTTTGATACTGTCCCACGTTTTAAAAACCGGATCAAAGGTTTCATCCATGTAATCTATGTATAAAGCCTCGGCTTCTTTTGCAGGCCAAATAACCGGATTTATGCCGAACAAAATCGCCATAACCGTTACAAAAGCAATAATCTTTTTAGCTGTTTTCATAGATAATCTCCCCTGTCAATAAACTGCATAATTTAAGCGGTCAATTATGTGTTTAAAAAATATTATACTCAAACATCAACTTTTTCGGATGTGTTTTGTGATTTATACGCCGCCTGCATTATTTTTGTGAGCGACATTGCGGCGTCTATACCAAATAATACTTCCTTGCCGCAGAGCACACTGTCCACCCATTGGTAGATAGGTGCGGGAAGTGCCTGAGGCAGCTGCTCCACATTAACCGTTTTGCCCTCCGTTTCGGCACAGACATAAGAAACATCATTGCCACGTAGGTTAATAACGCCTTTTGTTCCGCATATTTCAATGCTGAACGGTGAATAGACCGATACAAACCCCGTTTCCGCAACGCCTATGGCACCGTTGTCAAATTCCATCACGGAAACAGCATTGTCTTCCACCTCTCTGCCTGTTACGTGCGTGAAAGACGAAGTTATCTTTTTGGGCATACCCAAAAACCAGTTAAGCAGATACACCGGGTGTGTTCCCAAATCTATCATTGCACCGCCGCCGCATTGCTCTTTATTATAGAAATGCTCCGGCAGCCAATTTCTTAAACTGCCGTCATGCACATTGCGTATTCTTGCGTATGTAACATCGCCTATTTTGCCGTCATCAATCAGCTGCTTTACGCACAATATCCCACTCCGACACCTGTGCGGATAGGATATTGTGAATATCGAGTTACTCTTTTTAAGGGCATCTTTTATTAAACAACAATCTTCATAAGTTAAAGCCAGCACCTTTTCTGCGAATATATGCTTGCCGGCGTTCGCCGCCCTTATAATCAATTCGGTGTGCATAGATGTAGGCGATGTGATGACAACGCCATCTATATCTTTATCGTTTAAAATATCGTCATAGTTTTCAACGAAAGGACAATTCAAATCTTCCGCCCATTTCATTCCTTCGGCTTTGCGTTCATCCCAGACAGCAACAATTTCGCAGTCTTCTCTTTTACGCAAATCGTTCGCATATCCCCTTGCGTGGACATGCCACGAACTTATCATTGCTATTTTCACTTTAATACACTCTCTTTCAAAAAAGCTTGTGGCAATTTTTGGTGTTTTTTATCTGCTATTTTTTGTTTATGCTTTATTACAACGCAACAATACTATCATAACAAAAAGGTTATGCAAAATCAATAAATTTTTATTAAATTCATGTTAAATTTCGATTTTTTGTTTACATCGCTTTAGTAATATAGTAAAATATCACTTGGTGATGTTTGATAATTTTATATATTCTGCTGTTTTAATTTTTAAAAATTTAACGTTTGCGGTTGTGTTAATACATCAGAGTTTTTCACTTGTCCACGCAGTTTTCCACACATTATTGCTTGAAACTGCTGAAAAAAGCCGATTTATCCACATGTTTCAAAATGTTTTCCACAGTGTTTTGTGGATAACTTTTTACATATTTGATTTTAATTAACGTTGTTTTTTATTTATTTGGCAAAATAAACCAGTCATAAATCATTAATTTTTAATAACCGGAGGATTATAATGCTCACACCACGTTTAAAAATGATAGTTTCCGGCATAAAGAAGTGTGTATGCGTCGCTGATATCGGCACCGACCATGCGTACATACCCATCCATCTCGTCAAAACAGGAATTGCACAAACCGCCCTGGCTTGCGACGTGAGGGAAGGCCCGTGTGCCATAGCTTTTGAAAACATAAAAAAATACAAGCTTTCGGGCAAGATAGAGGTGCGTATGTCGGACGGGCTTAACGCACTTGCACCGAACGAATGCGACTGTATCGTCATAGCCGGCATGGGCGGCCTGTTGATACAAAAAATACTGTCGGACAATATGCAAATTGCCAAAAGTGCCAATCAGCTGATCTTGCAGCCAATGACCGACCACGAGCTTCTGCGTAAATTTTTAGCTGACAACGGATTTTGTATATACGATGAAGATTTGTCTGCCGAAGGCAAACGAATCTATTCGCTGTTTTGTGTGCGTGAAGGTGAAATGTC
>CAJOGA010000057.1 GCA_905233855.1 uncultured Clostridia bacterium | reverse complement strand
CAATATTGTGCCGACTATATACTTGATGAATTTAAAGACGGCATAACCGTTTATTTTGGAACATTCAATACCGATGCATGGCATGTTATGAACTATGACGTAAACCTTGATTTAAAGCTTGAAAACGGATATTTCTATTTAAGCGGTAATCAAAACGCAAGCTTTGTTTCGGACGGAAATGAGCCTGTTGAAATAAAATCCGAATCGACCAAAAAATTACCGTACGACAGCACATCTCTTAACCTATATTGCGAGAGATAAGAACTTGCAGTCATCAAAAACGGGCTGTAGCAAAATGTTTTGTCGGGACGTCCGAGAGGCCGTCCCCTACATATATTGTATTGGTATTATGTGAGCAATACAAATTGTAGGGTTCGGCGTCCTCGACGAACCGTTTCTCTTCCATTTTGCCACAACCCGTTTTTTCTTTCAACCAAGAGCCGTAGCTACAGAGCTTAACGGATTGTTTGCTACTTGTTTACCAGCCTTGCTGACAACAACGTTGACCGCATTGCTGTTTGCAACCGCATTGACCGCAATGCTGTTTGCAACAACGTTGACATCTGTTGCAACGGCAACCGCCAAACAACCCTACAAGCCCAATAAGACCAAACAGTCCAAACATAAACATCACTCTTTCTTTATTTATTTTTGAAACCTGAACCCGATAACGGAGAAAAGGTCTCATGACATTGTATGCAAATGTTGTCGAAAAAGTGATTGTGTTGTAGAAATTATGTCTTTAGATATTGTGCCAAGGCCCATTGTTTGTTGTGTCAAGACACAAAGAAAAAAGTCTGAATCTAACGCATATTGCGTCAAATTCAGACTTTTTTAATTCATTCAACAATTATTCCAATAAATAATCAATTATTCACCGAAATACTCTTTATTGTAGTCTTCAGCAGCTTTTTGTGCACGTGTTTCATTTTCGCTGATGAACTGACCTACAGATTTGCCGGCTTTAAAGTCTTTTATAACGTCGCCGCCGCTTATGCCATAGCTCGGTGCACGGAGAGTATATGCTTTTTCTGCGTCAATAATGTCTTCTTTGAAGATCTTATAATCTTCTTCTGTCATTGCTGCACTGTATTTTGCAGATCTGTCTTCCAAAGCACCCTGAACCAAGAATCTTATAAGTTCAGCGGATGCTTCAGGATTTTTAGCACCTCTCGGGATTGCAAAATGATAGTCTGTCATGTATGAACCCTTCTCATTTGCTGTAGGGAACGGAATATATCTTACTGTATCAACAGGATCATCTGATACGTTTCTGAACAATCCCACAGGAAGTCCGCCCATATCATATGCTCTACCTCTGGTTAATACATTACCGGAAGAGTCAGGGATATTCTTTTCGTACATAATTGTTCGTACAAATTCCAAGTAATCTCTGCTTTCCTTTGATGATATAGTAGATGTTACTTTACCGTCTTTATCTTTTGAGAAGGTATATGTGTTAAGACTTACACCGCCCATACTGAACGCCATAGGGCATCCGGCTTTTTTCAAATCGTCTATCATTGTAAGAACGGCTTCTCTGTTCCAGTTGCCCTCTTTATAATATTCAATAGGCATTTTTATGCCAAAGTCTTTAAACATATTTTCATTATAAATAGCGTAGTCATAGTCGCCCATTATAATGTTGGATGCACCGTAAACCTTTCCGTCATATGATGCAAATTCCTTCATGAAGTTTGTGCTGTAAACTTCGTCGTTTATGTCGATCAAGTCATCAAGCGGCTCAAACAAGTCGTTTTTGAACAAGCCCGGCAAGAAAACGCCGATTACAAGCTGAATATCCCAAGGATCGCCTGCTGTTACAGCTGCAACCAAGTCATCGCCTTGACCGCCCTGTCCGCCAACTTCAAAGTTAACAACAGCTCCCGGATATTTTTCCGTAAACAAGTCCCCGCCTTTACCAAACGAATTGTAGTTTACGTCTGTAACAAAATTTCTGAAACCTTTAACCATAAGGTTTGCGTCTGAAAAATCTTTGGTTTCTTTTTCAGGTCCGCACCCCGTTAATGCGGCAGCAGCAAGCGCTACAGCAATACATACGGAAATAATCTTTTTCATAATCCAGCCCTTCTCTTATTACACATTATGTTTTATTTTGCAGCAAAGAACTCTGCATTGTAGTCTTCAGCAGCTTTTTGTGCACGTGTTTCGTTTTCGCTGATGAACTGACCTACAGATTTACCAGCCTGGAAGTCTTTACATGTGTCGCCTGCGCTTACGCCATAACCAGGAGCACGAACAACATATGCTTTTTCAACTGCTTCCTTCAAGAATATTTCCAAGTCTTCGTCAATCATGGATTCTTTCAGTCTCTTAATTCTTTCGTCATAAGAAGCCTGTGTTAAGCATCTGATAAGTTCATATGATGCATCAGGGTTCTTAGCACCTCTAGGAATAGAGAAGTGATAGTCTATGATATATGTACCTTTGTCTTGTGTCCAAGGGAAAGGAATGTATCTGATAGTATCAGCATAATCTTCTTGCTTAGGCAATGTACCAGGCATATCTGCATAGTAAGCAGCCTGACGCTCTTCAACCTTACCTCTTGTGTCTGCAACTTTCTTATCATAAAGCAAAGTTTTTATGAATTCCATGAAGTCTCTGTTTTCTTTTGAAGAAATAGCACTTGTCATTTTGCCGTCTTCAGCTCTGTTAAATGTGTATGTATCAAATACAGGCTCGTTGAATCTTCCTGCAAATACATATCCTGCTTTTGTAAGGTCGTCAACAACCTTTAAAACAGCTTCTCTGTTCCATGTGCCTTCTTTATAGTATTCGATAGGTGTTTTGATACCGAAATCTTTGAACATATCTTCGTTGTATGTGCTATAGAACGGGTCGCCCAATATAGCGTTCGATACAGCGTAAACATGACCGTCATATGTTGTAGCCTGATCTACCAAGCTCCATGTAAACATTGTGTCTTTCTTTCTGTCTACATATTCATCAAGCGGTTCAAATGTTCCGGCTTTGAAGATACCAGGCAACATTGTACCTATAACCATCTGAACATCCCACGGATCGCCTGCTGTTACGGCTGCAACCAAGTCATCGCCTTGACCGCCCTGTCCGCCAACGTCGAATTCAACAACGGAGCCCGGATATTTTTCCATAAACAAATCTCCGCCGTAACCAACAATACTCCAAAAACCATCAGTTCTGAAATTTCTGAAGCCTTTAACCATCAAATTTGCTTCTGAAAAATCTTTTTCTTCGTCCTTTGTGCCACAACCAACACATACTGAAGCTGCAAGAGCAACGGCAAGTGCCATAGCAACAAACTTTTTCATAACAATGCCCTCCTGTTAAAAAAATAACTTGTAATTCCCGGCAATACAAACAAAAACAACTGTCCATATTGCCCCTTATATGGTGTATTATATTACATTTTAATCCATAAGTCAATTGCTTATATTCGTCCGGAAAAAAATATGTGCATTTTTCACAAAAATCTGTGCCGTATTTTGTGAATACAAGCATTATAAAACGTGTTTTATTAATCATATTATATCGCCTTGCAATAATTGACATTTTTGTTTTTGATTGTTAAAATATACATAAAATAAAAAGTGTGCAAAAAGGATATTCTATGAAAACAAAAATAATAAAAATAAATTCAGACAATATTGACTCATCCGCCATAGCAGTCGCTGCCGACATATTAAAACGCGGCGGTCTTGTGGCGATACCGACCGAAACGGTCTACGGTCTGGCGGCGGACGCATTGAACACCGCCGCACTGTCCAAGATATATCTTGCCAAGGGCAGACCGTCCGACAATCCGCTTATAGTGCATATATCCGACCTTGACCAGCTCAATATCTTTGCAAAAGATATTCCCGACGTTGCATACAAGCTTGCAAAGCGTTTCTGGCCCGGTCCGCTTACAATGATTTTTAAAAAGCAGCCGTCGGTAAACAATATAGTAACGGGCGGATTAAACACCGTGGCGATCCGTATGCCGGCTCACCCGATCGCAAGAGAGCTGATACGCTTTTCACAAATCCCTCTTGCCGCTCCAAGCGCCAACATCTCCGGCTCGCCAAGTCCCACAACGGCACGCCATGTTATTAACGACATGAACGGCAAAATAGATGCTGTTATTGCATCGCAGGACTGTGAAGTCGGAATAGAATCCACTGTGCTCGATCTTTCCGGCACAGTACCGTCCATACTCCGTCCCGGTGCGGTTACATACGAACAGTTGCTTGAATTTTTGCCAAACCTTACAATAGACAAGCACGTGTTAAACGTTGCCGTAAGCTCCGACGCCCCAAAAAGTCCGGGCATGAAATACAAGCACTACGCACCCAAAGCATCGGTAACCGTGGTTCAAGGCGGCAAAGACAATGTTTTTGCGGCGGTAGATAATCTTTGCATAAGGCTACATTCCGAAAAGCCTTGCAAAATCGGCGTCATAACATGTTATGAACACGAAAAACAATATAAAAATGCAGATATTATTATCTCATCGGGCAGAAGCCTTGACGAGTTTGCTCATAATATGTTCACCCTTCTGAGAACGTTGGATGAAAAGGGTATGGACAATATTATAATAGAGCTGTCTTCGGCGGAGGGCATAGGTCTTGCTCTGGCAAACAGGCTGTACCGTGCCGCAGGCAATAATGTCATTCACGTTCAGGAGGATAATTAATGAATATACTTTTCGTATGCACCGGCAACACGTGCCGCAGCCCTATGGCTGAAAGCTTTGTGCGTAAAATAATAATTCAAAACAAATTGGAGGGATTTGCCGTGCGTTCGGCAGGGCTGTATGCCTACGAAGGCGAACCCGCAAGCGAAAACGCTGTTGAGGCGGCAAAAAAATACGGCTGCGATATTTCTTCGCACAGATCGCTCCCCATAGATATAGACCTTGTTAACCAAAGCGACCTTATCCTCACCATGACCCCGGCACACAAGCAGGTGCTGTCGTCTGTAGCGGACGGCAAAGTGTTCACCTTCGGTGAGTATGTCGGCTCCGATGACGACATCGCCGACCCGTTCGGCGGCGACTTGGACGAATATATCAGATGTGCCGACACGTTGTATAAATTCAGTGAATTATTGGTTGATAAACTCAAATCCAACTAATCCGAAAGGAATTATACATATGCAAATATCCCAAATGTGCTCTTCGGACATAGAACAGCTGTCCGCTTTGGAAAAAGAATGTTTTACCATACCGTGGTCGGAGGCATCGTTCCGCAAAGAGCTTGACAACAAGCTTGCCTACTACCTTATTGCCAGAGACGCAGATAAAGTTATAGGATATTGCGGAGTGTGGTTCGTAGCGGGTGAAGGTCAGATAACAAACATTGCCGTACACCCCGAATATCGTCGCAGGCACGTGGCGTCGGGCATTTTGGAAGGTATCATATCACACGCAAAGCAAACAGGCATATCCGTTTTGTCTTTGGAGGTGCGTGTGAGTAACACTTCCGCTCAGGCGTTATATAAGAAATACGGTTTTACCCCCGTCGGTTCGCGTAAAAGCTACTATGCCGACAACAACGAAGACGCAATCATCATGGCAGTCAATTTACAATAAGGAGATTTTTTATTTGGACACACTTATTCTTGCAATCGAATCCTCTTGCGACGAAACAGCCGCAGCCGTTGTAAAGAACGGCAGACAGGTTTTGTCCAACGTTATCAATTCGCAGATAGACATACACACACGCTACGGCGGCGTTGTGCCTGAAATAGCCTCACGAAATCACATCAAAAACATAGACGCCGTGGTTGACGGGGCATTAACAGACGCCGGCTGCACCTTTAACGATTTAGACGCCATCGCCGTAACCTACGGCCCCGGTCTTGTTGGTGCGTTGTTGGTCGGCGTGTCGTATGCAAAGGGATTAAGCTATGCGTTGCACAAACCCCTCATACCCGTACACCATATAAAGGGGCATATTATGGCAAACTTTATTGCACATCCCGAGCTTGAACCGCCGTTTGTATGTCTTGTTGCATCGGGCGGACACAGCCACATTGTTTTGGCGGAGGACTATTTGAACTTTAAAATTCTCGGCCGCACGCGTGATGACGCCGCAGGCGAGGCTTTTGACAAAATAGCACGCGTGCTGTCGTTGGGGTATCCGGGCGGGCCAAAGCTTGAGGCTCTTGCAAAAGACGGAAACGCAGAAGCGTTGGAGTTCCCGCGTGTAAGCATGAAAGACAATGAATTTGATTTCAGCTTCAGCGGCGTTAAAACCGCTGTTATAAACTATATGCACAAAGCCGAGCAGAAAAACTCTGCTGTGAATAAAGCAGATGTTGCCGCGTCGTTTCAGGCGGCAGTAACCGATGTGTTGTGCAAGCACACCACAATGGCGGCGGTTAAAAACGGCGTGCAAACCGTTGCTTTGGCAGGCGGCGTGGCATCAAATTCCAACCTTCGTGAAAAAATGCTCTCATACGCAGACAAGCACGGCTTAAAGCTTTATTATCCGCCTCCCGTTCTATGTACGGATAATGCCGCAATGATAGGCTGTGCAGGCTATTACGAATTTTTAAACGGCAATGTTGCGGATTTGTCGCTCAACGCGGTTGCATCAATACCGCTGTCGGATTAACCGTATATATCAAAGCTTTATAATTACGTTTTTGCGGAGGTTTTAATATTGAAGATATTATTTAAAAATATAAATATAGCCGGCGGCAGTGTCAAGCACGGCAATGTATTGATCGAAAACGACGTTATAGCTTATGTTGGCGTCGATATGCCCGAAGGCGTTTTTGACAGGGTAATAAACGGTAAAGACAAGGTTTTGATGCCCGGTCTTGTAAACACCCACACCCACTCCCCCATGACGCTTTTACGCAACTACGCCGACGGCTACGATCTTGACACATGGCTTAATTCCTACATCTTCCCTGTAGAAGATCAGCTAAACGGCGATGACGTGTATGCCGGCACGATGCTTGCGATATGCGAAATGCTCGCCGGCGGCACAACCTGTTTTGCCGATATGTATTACTTCATGGACAAAGTGGCTCAAGCGGCTTACGAATCGGGTATAAAGGCAAATATAGGCAGATGTCTCACCTGTTTCGGCGACGATTTCACCGATGATGTCCGCATAAGAGAAACGTACGAGCTTTATGCTCAATACAACAATGCAGGCGGCGGCAGAATACGTTTCGACCTTGCACCGCACTCGGTGTATTTAACAACTCCGGCATATCTTGAACACATAGCATCGCTGAAACAAGATTTTCCCGATTGCGGCGTACACATTCATCTTTCGGAAACAATTAAAGAAAACGCCGATTGCGTGAACCGGTACTCCATGACGCCGACAGAGCTTATCTCAAAAGCCGGCTTGCTTTCAGGCAGAACAATTCTTGCACATTGCGTGCATCTTACCGATAACGACATAGACATACTGAGTAAAACGTCTTCCTATATTGCCCATTCGCCAAGCAGTAATCTTAAGCTTGCCAGCGGTATTGCAAACATCAAACCGCTTCTTGAAAAGTGCTGCGTAACAATAGGCACAGACGGAGCCTCAAGCAACAATAATCTCGATATGTTTGAAGAGATGCATATAGCGGCATTGTTGGCAAAAGGTGCAAACGGATTGGATCCGTCGGCGTTTGCGGCAGAAGAAGTTATAAAATCAGCCACGGAAAACGGTGCAAAAGCGTTGGGCAGACCTGATACCGGCGTTATAGAACCGGGCAAAAAGGCCGATATAGTAATGGTTGACCTGTCAAAGCCGCACAACTATCCTATCCACAACACCGACAGTAATATTGTATATTCCGCGTCGGCGTCCGATGTGTGCATGACTATGGTAGACGGTAAAATACTTTACGAAAACGGCGAATATTCAACTATAGACATTGAAAAAGTCAAATTCCTGACGGATAAATCGTTCAACAAATTGTTCAAAAAATAATCACACGGAGGTTTCAAAAATGTATTCAAACAATATCGAGCAAATTTGCGGCTTGTGCGTACATTCAAAAAGTATAACGGGCATAAAAACACATATGCAATGCGATAAATACGGTGCCGTGCCGGTAAAACACACCTGCAAACGCTTTAAATACGATATTTTCAAAAAGCCGATACATAAAAAGAAACAGGTGTCGGGCAACTATTCTCCGGACGATTTTTCCATCGACGATTAATTTTAAAATTGATTAATAAAATGTGTTGATATCTGATTTTGTTTGTGTTACAATGCTACACGATAAAAATATTTTCGGAGGAGTTTTTTATTATGAAAGCCATAATTTTAGCAGCAGGATACGCAACAAGACTTTATCCTTTAACATTGAACAAGCCTAAAGCATTATTGCCTATCGCAGACAAACCTATACTTGACTATATCGTTGATGAAATTGAAACCATAGACGAAATCAACGAGCTTATTATAGTAAGTAATCTCAAGTTTTTCCCTGACTTTGAGCAATGGGGCAAAAAACGCAAATCACGTTTGAAAATAACCGTGTTGAACGACAACACAACAGACGATACAAACAAACTCGGTGCTGTGGGAGATATTAACTTTGCAATCGACTCTCTGAAGATAAACGAAGACGTTTTGATTATGGCGGGCGACAATATCTTCACATTCAAACTCGCCGACTATTACAACTTCTATAAAAAAACAGAAAAAGACATGATCCTCGTTAAAGAAATGAGCAGCATGGACGATTTGCGACGCATGGCAAACGTTATACTTGATGATAACGGTCAGGTTACCGAAATGGAAGAAAAACCTCAGAATCCAAAGTCATCTCTTGCCGCATTTGCATCATACATATATAAAAAGGAAACGTTGCCTATGATAAAGCAATATCTGAAAGAAGGCAATAATCCTGATGCTCCGGGCTTCTTCCCGTCATGGCTGCACAAGAAAAAACCTGTTATGGCATACATTTTTGAAGGCGAATTCAATCCTATAAAGAAGTTAACGAAATATTTTCAAAAAAATAATCCGATATAATCATAGTTTATACAACTCAAAAGACTGCAGCTTTTTTGCCGCAGTCTTTTTTTCACTGACGAGCAAAAAAACGCTGTTGTTATAAATTGCCCCGCACCGAATACGGCATAAAATCTGTTGACAAAAACACAAAAACCATATAAAATTAAAGTGTCATTTATATTTACATTAAACTCACATTTAAACTCACATTTAAACTGACATTTAATAATACCGTCTCAAATTTAAAATATTTTATGTCAGGTCGTGTTTAAATGGCTTATTTTTCAAGCAAATTAAATAACTTTTTAGACAAATTCACGCCTAAAAGCATCTTCAGGCTTAAGAAATCTTCATCCAAAATAAGATATTCTAACCACCATATATCTTATGATGATATAAGCAAGGGAACAAGAGTACGAAAAAAACATTCAACATCAGTAAACTTGAGCAGCGTTTTAGCTCTTCTTGCCTCTGTTTTGTATTGTGTAATGATTTTTTTCAACGTTTATCTGGTTCCTTTACCTCTCATCTACTTTGCCGGCGTGCTGTGTTTGTCAGCCATCGGCTTTTTTATGATAGCACTTATGGACAGACGGAGATTTAAAGATAATATTTATATTGCATTTTCTTTTGTTATTATACTTATAGCGTATTTACTGGAAAATGTACGTTCAAATACCGGAAAAATAATATTGTTTTTTTTCTACTGTGCCGGATATATTGCTGTTTTGATGTTTACACTGAAGTTATTGATAAAAGACCGAAAAAAATACCCAAACCGCAAGATATTCATATTGATAAAAACGCTTTGCATAACGGCTTCCGTACTGTTTTTCATATCGTTTATCATTTTGTTTGTTGTACTGTCATACGACAGAACCGGCGAATTTTTGTCTGTACCGGATAACATATTTATGTTTTTTAACGGGACTCTTCTGCCACTGCTCAACTATTCACCGGTTGAAGTACTGTCTCACATAACGATAATTCTGTCAATATTGCTTAAGCGTTCCAACGTGTATTTGTCAATGTGAATCAGATAATTTGAATTTTGAAAGGACGAATAATTATGTTTAAAAAAACGATTGCATCAATACTTTTGGCTGTGATGCTGTTTAGTGCAATTTCATTTCAGGCTTTTGCTCTGGAATTTCCCGATCTTCCTTCCTCGCATTGGGCAAACTCCTATGTTATGACGCTTGTGAATGAAGGCACTGTCAACGGCAACGAAAACGGTATGTTTGAACCTAATAAAATGGTTACCCGTGCCGAATTTGTTAAAATGATAGGTAAAGGTCCGCAAACAAGAACAGAGCCG